>NZ_JBHVWC010000016.1:0-79265 GCF_042882445.1 Kitasatospora sp. NPDC058218
CCGGCGAGGTCTACATCGACGGCACCGGCATCTCCCGCGGCTACCACGCCCGCCCCGACCTCACCGCCGAGAAGTACCTCCCCAACCCCCACGGCGCTCCTGGCACCCGCCTCTACCGCACCGGCGACCTCGCCCGCTTCCTCCCCGACGGCACCCTCGAAACCCTCGGCCGCATCGACAACCAGGTCAAGATCCGCGGCTACCGCATCGAACTCGGCGAAATCGAAGCCCGCCTGCGCGAACACCCCCACATCACCGACACCGTCGTCACCGTCCGCGAACCCAGCCCCGGCAACAAGCGCCTCACCGCCTACCTCGTCACCGACACCGAGATCGACACCACCGCCCTACGCACCCACCTCGCCACCACCCTGCCCGAATACATGATCCCGACCGCCTACCTGACGATCGACGCGATCCCCCTCACCGCCAACGGCAAGGTCGACACCCGCGCCCTCCCCACCCCCGACCTCAACGCCCCCACCACCACCCACACCGCCCCCCGCACCCCCCTCGAAGAACGCCTCGCCACCATCTGGGCCGACGTCCTCGACCTGCCCCAGGTCGGCATCGACGACAGCTTCTTCGACCTCGGCGGCGACTCCATCCGCGCCGTCCAGGTCCTGGCCAAGTGCCGGGAGGCCGGCGTGCCGCTGGCGCTGTGGATGATGCTCCAGGCCAAGAGCCTGGCCGAGCTGGCGGGCATGATCGACGCCGAGCCGGCCGACCCGGCCGGGCAGCCGGGGATGCCGCTGACGCCCAGCCAGCACCGGCTGCTGGCCTCGGCCGACGGGGGTGCCCGGACGGTCCGGCTGGCGCTCGGGCGACTGCCCGACGAGGCGCTGCTCGCCGCCGCGCTCGGCGCACTCGTGGAGCGCCACGAGGCCCTCCGGCTGCGGCTCTCCGCCGACGGCCGGTCGGCCGAGCCGACCGCGGCGCCCGTCGGGACGGCCCTGCTCTCGGTGCTCGACCTCGGCTCCGTGGCGCCCGCCGACCGCGCCGGCGAGATCGACCGGGCGGTCGCACGGGACCGGGCCGGGCTGGCCCCGTCCGAGGGTGCGATGCTCCGGGCCACGCTGGTCCGCTTCGACGACGAGAAGCGCCACGAGCTGTGGCTGACGATCCACCAGCTCGCGGCGGACGCCTCCTCCTGGCCCATCGTGCTCGCCGATCTGAACGCCGCCTACGCGCAGTCGGCGGCGGGAGTCCCGGTGCTGCCGGCCCCGGTCGAGGTGCCGTGGCGGGCCTGGGCGCAGGAGCTGGCCGAGCAGGCGCACTCCGAGCGGGTGGCCGAGCAGGCCGAGCACTGGCTCGACCGGGCCGAGGCCGTGCCGCTGCCGGTGGACCGGTTCGGCCAGGCGCCGTGCCGGGCCACCGAGGAGACCGTCACGGTCGTCCTGCCCGCCGAGCGGACCGCCGCGCTGTTGGCTGATCCGCGCCCCGAGCAGTCGCTGCTGACCGCCCTCGGCCAGACCCTGGCGCAGTGGGCCGGCGGCGACCGGATCGGGCTCGACGTCCTCACCGACCCGCGCCACCAGCAGGTGCTGGCCGCCGAGTTGGCGAGCACCGTCGGCCCGCTGGCCGACCTCCACCCGGTGGTGCTGCGGATCCCCAAGGGGCGCGAGCTGTCCGCCGTCCGCACCGCGGTCGCGCGCCGGCTGCGGTCGGTGCCGGCGCCCGCGCACGGCTACGGCCTGCTCCGTTACCTGGCGCCGGACGCCGACCTGGCGGCGGAGCTGGCGGACCTGCCCACCGGCGAGGTCCGGTTCAGCTTCACGCCGGCGGTGCCGGCGGCCGTCGCGCAGGCGTCCACCGGTGCCGAGCGGGACGGCGAGCCGCCGCTGGTGTTCGTCCCGGGCCGGATCGAGCTGCGGGCGGCCCCGGACACGCCGTCGACCCACCTGCTCGACATCGCGGCCGAGGTCTACGACGGCCGGCTGTACCTGCACTGGACGTACAACACCGCCGTCCACGAGCCGGCCACCGTCCAGCGCCTCGCCGCCGAGCAGCTTCGCTTCGTGGAGGAGCTGCTGGGCCAGGCCGGTGACCAGCCGGCGGCCCCCTCGCGCGGCGGGTCCGCGGCGGCCCCGGCGGGTGCCGCCGGGGTGGCCGAGGTGATGGCGCGGCACGGCATCCCGGGCGCCTCGCTGGCGCTGATCCGCAACGGCGAGCTGGCGGCGGTCGAGCAGTTCGGAGTGCTCGGCGTGGAGGAGCCCGTCCCGGTGACCGCCGAGACGCTGTTCCCGGCCGGGTCGATCTCCAAGCACGTGACCACGTTCGCCCTGCTGCGTCTCGTCGAGGCCGGCGTGATCGAGCTGGACCGCGACGTCAACGAGTACCTCACCTCCTGGCAGGTCCCCGCGCTGCCCGGGGTGTCGACCCCGGTGACGCCCCGGCTGCTGATCGCCAACCTGTCCGGCATCGCCCCGCATCCGGACGTCGACGGGAACTACCACCGCCACGACCCGGTACCCACGGTGCTCGACGTGCTGAACGGGCGCCCGCCGGCGATCACCCCGCCGGCCCGGCTGCTGGACGAGCCCGGCGGCACCTTCCGGCAGATCCCGCTGAACTACTCGGTGCTCCAGCAGGCCATGGCGGACGCCACCGGCGAGGAGTTCCCGGCCCTGGTGCACCGGCTGGTGCTGGCGCCGCTGGGGATGACCGGCAGCGGCTTCGGGGTGTCCTTCCCGGACGAGCTGGGCCGGCCGTACGCCCGTGGCCACCACGCCGACGGCACCCCGGTGTCCGGCGGGTACGTGCTCAACCCCGAGCTGGCGGCCGGCGGCCTGTGGACCACCGCGGCCGATCTGGCCAGGCTGGCCGTGGAGGTGCGGCGCTGCCACCTGGGGCACCCCGGCGGCCTGGTGGGCGCCGAGCTGGTCCGGCGGATGCTCGCCCCGCAGTCCGGCCGCTCCTACGGCTGGAGCACCATCGTCGACGACACCAGCGGCGACCTGGAGTTCGGGCACGGGGGCCAGGCAGTCGGCTTCCAGGCGATGACCGGCCTGCGGGTGCATTCCGGCACCGGCGTGGTGCTGCTGTCCAACGCGGTCGCCGGGCGGGAGCTGGTCAAGCACCTGCTCGCCACGGTGTGGACCGGCCAGAACCGGCTGGCCCACCTCTGGCAGCAGGCGATCGACGAGGCCACCGAGGCCGAGTCGCGGCTGAGCTGAGCCGATCGAGGGGCGGGTGCTCCCACTCCGGCAGCCGGCCCCCGTCCATCCCGCCGCACGGCGGGGCGGGCGGGGGCCGGCCCTTCTTATCGGCGGCCCCGTCCGGAACTCCGGCCCGAAGCCGGTTCCCGAAGCCCCCGGTCGCTCCTAGTAGTCCCCGAGCCGCCCCGAGTAGCCCCCGGGCGTGACCACATCGTGCCAGTGCAGCGTCCTGACGTCCCCGGAGCACTGACTCGGCCCGCTGACCGGCCCAGAATCCAGAGGCGGGGCCGCTGCCCGGCGCCGGCGCGCCAGGTCGCGGGGTCGTCGCGGACGCCGCCGTCCGCACGTATTCGGCACAGCACAGGGGGAATCATGGAACTGCGCGTCCTAGGCCCAGTCGAGGTCCTCGACGACCAGGGCCTCCACATCGAGCTACCGGGCGTCAAGGCGCAGACGGTGCTCGCCAGCCTGCTGCTGGCGAACGGCCAGACCGTCTCCGACACGCACCTGAGCGACATGCTGTGGGCCTGGGACCCGCCGACCACGATGACCGCGCAGATCTACACCTACGTCTCCCGGCTGCGTAAGCGCCTGGGGCCGGACGTCGAGCTGATCCGCCGGCCGCGCGGCTACCAACTGATCACGCACGACGCCAAGTTGGACCTGACGACGTTCGAGCGGCTGGCCCGTCGTGGCCGCGACGCGCTGACCCGGGGAAACCTGGCGCAGGCCGCCGACGACCTGCGGGCGGGCGTGTCCCGCTACCGCGGCACGGTGCTCGGCAACGTGACCGAGTTCCTGGCGGACGCCGAGCGGCCCCGGCTGGAGGAGCTGCGGCTGGCCGCGCAGGAGGACCTGGTCGAGGTGGAGCTCGCGCTCGGCCGGCACCAGCGCCTGGTGCCGGAGCTGACCGCGCTGGCCACCGAGCACCCGACCCGGGAGCGGCTGCGGGCCCAGCTGATGACCGCGCTGTACCGGTGCGACCGGCAGTCGGACGCCCTCGCGGTCTTCCACGCCGGGCGCCGGATCCTGGCCGAGGAGCTGGGGATCGACCCGGGGGCCACCCTGACCGGTGTCCATCAGGCGGTCCTGGAGGGCACCCTGGGTCTGCCGGACGCCGGCCCGGCGCCGTCGGGCCCGGTGCGGCTCGGCTCGGCCGCCGCCCGGCCGGTGCCGGCCATGCTGCCGCCGGACGTCGCGGACTTCACCGGCCGCCGGGCGGAACTGGCCCAGCTGGAGCGGTTGGTGGCAGCGGACGGGGCCGGTGCCGGTCCCCGGCGCGCGCTGATCACCGGGATGGCCGGGGTCGGCAAGTCGGCGCTCGCCGTCCACCGGGCGCACCGCCTGCGGGACCGCTTCCCGGACGGTCAGCTCTACGCCGACCTGACCGACCAGGACGGCACCTCCCGCTCCCCGGAGACCGTCCTGACCTCCTTCCTGCACGCCCTCGGCGTCGAGTCCGCCACTCCCGACCGGGGGGTGCTGGAGCTGATCCGGCTGTACCGCACGCACTGCGCCGGAGCGCGCCTGCTGGTGGTGCTGGACAACGCGGTGAGCAACGCGCAGATCGCCCCGCTGCTGCCGAACGGGCCCGAGTCGGCGGTGATCGTCACCAGCCGCCGCCACCTGCTCGCCGCCTCGGGGCGGGACACCCTGGCGCTGCCGGTGTTCGACGACGGGGAGTCGATGGAGCTGCTGGCCGCGCTGGTCGGGCCGGAACGGGTCGCGGCGGACCTGCTGTCGGCGCGGGCGATCGTGGCCAGCTGCGCGGGCCTGCCGCTGGCCGTGCGGATCGCCGGGGTGCGGCTGGCGGCCCGGCCGCACTGGCCGCTGTCCCGGCTGGCCGGCCGGCTGGCCGACCAGAGCACCCGGCTGGACGAGCTGAGCTTCGGCGAGCTGCGGGTGCGCGAGACCATCCGGCGCTCGCTGCGCGAGGTCAGCCTGCGTGGTCGGCAGGTGCTGACCAGGCTCGCGCCCTTCGGGACGGGCGTCTTCCCCGCGGAGGCGGCCGCCTGGGAGCTGGGGCTGCCGCAGGCGACGGCGGAGCAGGTGCTGGAGGAGCTGGTGGACATCCGGCTGCTGGAGGCGGCCGGCGCGGGCGGCTCCGAGCGGGGCGGCTACCGGCTGCACGAGCTGGTGGTGCTGCTGGTGTCCGGGCCGGGCGCGGGCGGCGTGCCGAGCCAGCGCGGGGCGTCGCGGACCCGGGCCCCGCAGCTGCTGGCCGGCTGACGGCGGCAGCACCGCGCGAGCCTCCCGACGCGCCCCGTCGGGAGGCTCGCGCGGTCCTACGCCGCCGCCTCCCGGCCGGCCGCCCGGACGGCCGGGCTGAGCGTCACGGCGGCGGTCAGCAGCAGCAGGACGGCGGCCATGGTGATGGCGGTCCAGGTGGTCCCGGCGCGGGCGAGCAGGTAGCCGGCGGCCAGCGATCCGAGCGCGTTGGCGCCGGAGGTCAGGAAGGCCGAGGTGGCCGTCACCCGGCCCTGCAGCTCGTTCGGGGTGTTCCTGGCCATGTAGACCCCACCGCAGACGTTGAACAGCCCGGCGACGAACATGATCCCGGCGGCCACCACGCCGATCGCCACCGGCTGGTGCAGCAGGGCGACCAGCGGCATCAGCGCCAGCCAGACCAGGTGGCCCAGCACGGCGGTGGCGTACAGGCCGACCCGCTTCGACCACCAGCCGGCCGCCAACGCGCCCAGCAGGCCGCCGGTTCCGGCCACGCCGGAGACCAGACCCAGCACCGCGGGGCTGCCGCCGTGCTCCTTGATCACCACCATGACGGTGAGGCCCAGCATCTGGAAGAGCAGGTTGCTGCCGGCGAACACCGCGGTCATGATCCGCAGGAACTTCTGGCGCCAGAGCCAGACCACGCCGTCCTTGATCTCGTGGTGCAGCCGCTGCGGGGGACCGCTCGGGGTCGCCCGCAGGTCGCGGCGGATGAAGGTCAGGCAGATCAGCGCGATCAGGTCGGCCACGGCGGTGACGGCGAACGGCAGCCAGCGCAGCACGGTGAAGAGCAGCCCGCTGAGCGGCTGGCCGAGCAGTCCGATGGCCGCACCGCGGGCCTGGTTCTGCGCGAGCGCGGCCGGCAGCTGCTCGCTCGGGACGACGTTGCGGACGGTCACCTGCTCGGCGGTCGCGTAGAAGATCCCGAGGGTGCCCTCCACGAAGGCGGCGGCCATGATGAGCGGCACCCAGACCCAGTGGTGGTAGGCGGTCAGTGCGACGGCGGCGAAGGCGAGCATCCGGACGGCGTCGCAGACCAGCATCACCTTGCGCCGGTCCCAGCGGTCGACCAGTGCCCCGGCGGGCAGTTGGACCAGCAGGTTGGGCAGCGCCGCGGCGAACGCGACGTAGCCGCAGGCGGTGGCGGACCCGGTCTGCCAGAGCACCAGCATCGGGTAGGCGACCATCGAGACGGTGGAGCCGAACTTCGACAGTCCGGCGCCGACCCAGAGCCGCAGGAAGTCCGTGTTCCGCCGCAGCGGCACGGTGGGTGACGGTGCGTCGGCACCAAGCGCGGCGTCGTCCGTCGCGTCCTGCGGCTCCTCGGTGGCCTCCCGCGGCTTCCCGGCAGTGACCGCCGCCCCGCCGCCCGCGGCCTGCGGGTCCCCGGCCGGCGGTGCGTCGGCCCGCGGTCCGTCGGTCCCGGCCGTCGGCCCGGTCCGGTCGGAACGCCCACGCGCGTCGGCTGCTGTCGGTATGGTCATGAGGGGCCCTCTCGCTGCCGTCGGACCGTTTCCGGCACTGGCTCGCCAGCCTTGGGTCGCCTCCTATCGATTCCCTATACCCCGGCCCGGTGCGGCCCCGGCGGGCGCGAATATCGCTGGAATATAGGGGCTTTCGGGACCGTCCTCCTGCCACGAATTTCCGCGTGGCCGTCTGTCGACCTGGAAGGGGGTCGCGGCATTGGGCGCACGTCCCGCCTGGAAGCCGTTGGAGATCAGCCCGGAATCACTGTCCGTGTCCGAAGACTCGGGCCTCGACGGGCTGCTCGAATGGCTCGATTCCACCCCTGATGTCGAGTCATTGCTGGACCGGGAGAAGGCCCTCGTGTTCCGGGGCTTCGGCGCCACCGAGGAGCGGCTCGCACCGGTCATGGACCGGCTGCTGCCGAACCGTCTCGCCTACGTGCACGGCAACTCGCCGCGCACCAAGGTCGGTGACAACGTCTACACGTCGACGGAGTACCCGGCCGAGTTCACCATCTCGATGCACAACGAGCTCTCGTACGCGCACCAGTGGCCCGCACGGCTGCTGTTCTGCTGCGTCACGGCCGCCGCCACCGGGGGCGCCACCCCGGTGGTCGACGCGGCGCTGTGGCTGGAGCTGCTGGACGACGAGGTGCGCGAGCGGTTCGCCGACGGCGTCCGGTACACCCAGAACCTGCACGGTGGCCTGGGCCTCGGCAAGAGCTGGCAGGAGACCTTCGAGACCGGGGACCGGGACGAGGTGAACGCGTTCCTGGCGGCCTCGCACGCCGTCAGCGAGTGGCGGCGGGACGGCAGCCTGCGGATCATCCAGAACCGCCCGGCGACCGTCCACCACCCCAGGACCGGCGCCGAGGTCTGGTTCAACCAGTCCGACCAGTGGCACCCGGCCGCGCTCGGTGACGAGACCGCGGCCGCCCTGGCCAAGGTCATGCCGCAGGAGGAGCTGCCGCAGTCGGTGGCCTTCGCCGACGGGTCGCCGATCCCGGCGGAGTACGTCCTGCAGGTCCGCGACCGCGGTCTGGCGGCGGCCGTGGACGTGGACTGGCGCCAGGGCGACGTCCTGCTGATCGACAACCTGCTGGTCGGCCACGGCCGCCGGCCGTTCACGGGGGCACGCCGGGTCCTCGTGGCCATGTCCGACTGACATCCGGTTGAGAACCAGCGAAGAAGCCTGAAAGGGGTCATTCGATGACCACGGTGTTGTCGCCGTCAATCCGCACCACCCCCGCCGTCACCCTGACCGACGCCGAGCGCGACGAGGTGTACGCCCTGGCCGTGCAGCTCGTCGGGGTCGAGCGCGGCATGGTCGACGAGATCGCGTGGATGGAAGCCGCCCGCAAGCTCTCCGCGCGGCTGCCGCTGCGCGTCCGGGAGGAGGTCCGCCGCTACCGGCACGACCCGGGCCCGGACGGCCTGCTGATCCTGCGCAACCTGCCGAACGACGTGGGCTCATTGCCGGTGACCCCGACGGTGCCGGAGTCGGTGGAGCGCGAGGCCACCGTTCCGGCCGCGATCTCGGCGCTGGTCAGCCTGGCCCTGGGCGAGGTCGTCGCGTACCGCGAGGAGAAGTCCGGCGCCCTGGTGCAGAACGTCGTCCCGGTGCCGGGGCGCGAGGAGTCGCAGAGCAACGCCGGCTCCGGCACGCTGCTCGAACTGCACGTGGAGAACGCCTTCCACCCGCACCGCCCCGACTACGTCGGGCTGTTCTGCCTGCGCAACGACCACAGCGGCACCGCCGGCACCCTGGTGTCGTCGATCCGCCGGGCACTGCTGATCATCCCGGACAACGTGATCGAGGTCCTGATGCAGCCGCGCTTCGTCACGCAGCCGCCGCCGTCCTTCCACGCCGGCGCCGAGACCGAGTACCACCCGGTGCTGGAGGGTGCGGCGGACGACCCGAACATCCGGGTCGACTTCAGCGCCACCACCGGTCTGGACGAGACCGCCACGGCGGCCCTGGAGATCCTGCGCGGCGCCCTGCTCGACGTCTCGGCGATGCTGGTGCTCCAGCCCGGCGAGCTGGCCTTCGTGGACAACCGCCTGTCGGTGCACGGGCGGACGTCCTTCGAGGCCCGCTACGACGGCCACGACCGCTGGCTGCACCGCACCTTCGTGCACCTCGACCACCGCCGCAGCCGCGGCCACCGGGCCGGCAACGGCCTGGTCCTCTACTAACCGCCGCGGCGGGAAGCGGTCGCGGTCCCCCCGGCTGCGGCCGCTTCCTGCCACACCTCCCTGGTAGTCATGCACATCGTCCTGGCCGATCTGGCCATTCCGGCCGACGGACCCTCCGCCGAGGAGGTCCGCGACGGCCTGCTGCGCTGCGCCGAGCCCGGCCACGGGCTGCAGCACGTCTACGTCGAACCCCGGGACGGGGCGGTCCGCGCCGCGCTCTTCCTGTCCCGGGCCCTGGTGAGGGAGGCCGAGGAGGCCGCCCGGGAGCTCTGCCTGGCCTACTGCTCGGGCCTGCGGGGCGGGAGCCTGGTCCGGGTCGGGGCGACGCTCGTCCCGGAGTTCGGGGAGGTCCTGTTGTCCGGGGAGCTGGACGAGGCGGAAGGGTGACCGCGGCAGCAACGTGCCATGGCAGCACCCTGGCCTACCGATTCCATGGTCAGGTCATCTCGACCGTGTGAGAGTAGAGGTGTCGGCAGGGGGAGCTCCTCGGAAATCAAGGAGAAGCCGCCGAAAGTGTCGAGCCGGATCAGGCTCGCCCACGACTTCACACGCACGTGCTCGCGACATTGCGCGGGCAGGGTAATTGGGGGAATTCGAATGAACGCCATGGCTATTGTCCGCCGTTTCGCTCCGGCCGCCGTCGTGCTGTCCGTCACCCTGCTGCTCGCGCCGGCCGTCTCGCTGGTCGACGCGGTGGCCGATGCCCGGGGCGGTACCGTCACGGTCGCCATGAACAACGGCTGGGACTGACGCTCCGTCCGAATCCGACGAGGGCTCACATCGCTGTACCGACAGCGGGAACAGACGCCGCGACGGCCCTCCGAATCCCCGTGCGGGGGTTCGGAGGGCCGTCGCGGTTCTCCATCGGCCGTGGTGGCGGCCGTCGGGGTCAGCTCGCGCTGCTCGGGATGGTCCCGAGCCGGCCGGCCTGGAAGTCCTCCATGGCCTGCTGGAGCTCGCGGTGGCTGTTCATGACGAACGGGCCGTAGTGGGCGACCGGCTCCCGGATCGGCTGCCCGCCGAGGAGGACGACCTCGAAGTTGGCGCTCCGGGAGTCCTGGGCGTCGTCCGCCCGGATGGTGAGGGAGTCGCCCTCGCCGAAGACGACGGCCTGTCCCATGTGGAACGGGCGCCGCTCCGAACCCGCCGAGCCGCTCCCGGCGAGGCCGTACGCCAGGCCGTTGAAGTCGGCCCGCCAGGGCAGCGTGACCTCGGCGCCGGGGTTCACGGACACGTGGATCATCGTGATGGGCGTGTGCGTGGCGCCGGGGCCCTGGCGGCCCGCGATGTCACCGGCGATGAGCCGCACCAGCGCGCCGCCGTCCGCCGAGGCGAGCAGCTTCACGCTGCCGCCCCGGATGTCCTGGTACTTCGGCGCGATCATCTTGTCCGCGGCGGGCAGGTTCACCCAGAGCTGGAGGCCGTGGAACAGGCCGCCGGACATGACCAGCGACTCCGGCGGGGTCTCGATGTGCAGCAGGCCGGAGCCGGCCGTCATCCACTGGGTGTCGCCGTCGGTGATGACGCCACCGCCGCCGTGCGAGTCCTGGTGGATGAAGGTCCCGTCGATGATGTACGTGACCGTCTCGAAGCCGCGGTGCGGGTGCCAGGGGGTCCCCTTGGGCTCGCCGGCCGCGTAGTCCACCTCGCCCATCTGGTCCATCATGATGAACGGGTCCAGGTACTTCTGGTTGATCTTCGCGAAGGCGCGGCGGACCGGGAAGCCCTCGCCCTCGAAGCCGCTGGGGGCGGTCGACACGGCCAGCACGGGGCGCGGCCGGGAGTCTTCGGCGGGGGCCGCGATGCGCGGCAGGACAAGCGGGTTCTCGACGGTCACGGCGGGCATGTCGGCCTCCTTCGGGGGGTTCCTCTGGCCTACGTCCCCGAGATTAGTTCAATTCTCAACAAGAAGCAAGTTGAACTTTGAACTATGTGGCGACGGCGGGGCCGCGGGTCCGTTCCGGGTGGGTCCGTCGACCGCGCGGGGCCGGCCCGCGCGGTCCTGTCGTCGTCAGCCGTACATGCGGCGCATGGTGAAGTCGACCATCTGCTCGACCGCCTTGGCGTCGAACACCATCCGGTGCTCGCCCTCCATGTCCAGGGCGAAGCCGTACCCGGTCGGCAGCAGGTCGAGCACCTCGGCGCCGGTGACCGTGAAGTGCTTCGAGTCCTTGCCGGCGTAGCGGCGCAGCTCCTTCAGCGAGCTGAACATCGGGATCACCGGGGTCGGCGTGTTGTGCAGCGCCAGGAAGCCCGGGCGGTCGCCGCGCGGGCAGTGCACCTTGGAGGTGATGAAGATGGCCTGGAAGTCCTCCACCGCCATCGAGCCGGTGGTGAAGGCCCGGACGGCGTCCGCCAGTGACGGCGGGGACGGCTCCGGGTACAGGGACTGCTGCTGCGACGCCTGCGGCTGCTCGCCGTACGGGCCGGGGCCGGGCATGCCGTTCATGCCCGGCTGCGGTCCCGCCTGCTGCTGGTAGGGATCGCCCGGGTATGCGTTCTGGTCATAGCCGTACACACGGACAGGCTATCGGGAGCGCGGCCGCCTGTGCGGGCGTCGATCCTGACAAGGAGTGGCCGTCCCGGCTTGTGGGACGTGACCACGTTCATAGCGGATTCACCGCCAGGGGCTTGAAACAAGTTACCGCTGGGTAGCATCATGATGCTTACTGGTGGGTACGGGGCGCCCGAACGCGGCGGTCTCCCGGAAGCGACGAACCGGAGAAAACGGCGATGGGTCACTACAAGTCCAACCTGCGGGACGTGGAGTTCAACCTCTTCGAGGTGTTCGGCCGCGAGCAGGTCTACGGCACCGGACCGTTCGCGGACATGGACGTCGAGACCGCGAAGAACATCCTGAGCGAGATCGCGCGCCTGGCCGAGAACGACCTCGCCGCGTCCTTCGTCGACGCCGACCGCAACCCGCCGGTCTTCGACCCGGAGACCAACACCGCTCCGGTCCCGGCCTCGTTCAAGAAGAGCTACCAGGCCTTCATGGACGCCGAGTGGTGGCGCCTGGGCATCCCGGAGTCCATCGGCGGCCAGGTCACCCCGTCCTCGCTGATCTGGGGCTTCGCCGAGCAGATCCTCGGCTCGAACCCGGCCATCTGGATGTACTCCTCCGGCCCGGCCTTCGCCGGTGTCATCGCCGACGAGGGCACCGAGGAGCAGCTGGAGGTCGCCAAGCGGATGACCGACCGCCTCTGGGGCTCCACCATGGTGCTGACCGAGCCGGACGCCGGCTCGGACGTGGGCGCCGGCCGCACCAAGGCGATCAAGCAGGAGGACGGCTCCTGGCACATCGAGGGTGTGAAGCGCTTCATCACCTCGGGCGAGCACGACATGTCCGAGAACATCATCCACATGGTGCTGGCCCGCCCCGAGGGCGGCAAGCCGGGCACCAAGGGCCTCGGCCTCTACATCGTGCCGAAGTACGACTTCGACTGGGAGACCGGCGAGCTCGGCGAGCGCAACGGCGTCTACGCGACCAACGTCGAGCACAAGATGGGCCTCAAGGCCTCGAACACCTGCGAGATGACCTTCGGTGCCAAGCACCCGGCCAAGGGCTGGCTGCTGGGCGAGAAGGTCGACGGCATCCGCCAGATGTTCAAGATCATCGAGTTCGCCCGGATGATGGTCGGCACGAAGGCCATCGCCACCCTCTCCACCGGCTACCTGAACGCGCTGGAGTACGCCAAGGAGCGCGTGCAGGGCGCCGACATCTCGCAGTTCCTGGACAAGACCGCGCCCCGCGTGACCATCACCCACCACCCGGACGTGCGCCGCTCGCTGATGACCCAGAAGGCGTACGCCGAGGGCATGCGCGCGCTGGTCCTGCTCACCGCCTCCACCCAGGACGACGTGCTGGCCGCCCGCCTGCGCGGCGAGAGCGACGAGGCCGCCGAGCGCCTGAACGACCTGCTGCTGCCGATCGTCAAGGGCTACGGCTCGGAGAAGTCCTACGAGCAGCTCGCCCAGTCCCTGCAGACCTTCGGTGGCTCCGGCTACCTGCAGGAGTACCCGATCGAGCAGTACATCCGGGACGCCAAGATCGACACCCTCTACGAGGGCACCACCGCGATCCAGGGCCAGGACTTCTTCTTCCGCAAGATCGTCAAGGACGGCGGCCAGGCGCTCACCGCGCTGTCCGAGCAGATCCAGAAGTTCCTCGGCTCCGCCGCGGGCGGCGACGCCCTGGCCGCCGAGCGCGAGCTGCTCGCCAAGGCCGCCGGCGACCTGGAGGCCATCGTCGGCAAGCTGCTGGCCGACCTCTCCTCGGTCGAGCAGGACGTCAAGAACATGTACAAGGTGGGCCTCAACACCACCCGCCTGCTGATGGTCTCCGGCGACGTCGTGGTCGGCTGGCTGCTGCTGCGCCAGGCCGCGGTGGCCCTGGCGAAGCTGGAGGCCGGCGCCCCGGAGAAGGACGTCGCCTTCTACCAGGGCAAGGTCGCGGCGGCCCGCTTCTTCGCCAAGAACATCCTGCCGACCGTCGGCTCGCAGCGCCTGATCGCCGAGGGCATCGACAACGAGATCATGGAGCTGGCGGAGGAGGCGTTCTGACGCCCGTCCGCCCACTGACCGCCTGACCCAACCCTCACGCCGAAGGGCCCGGTTCCTCGACCGGGCCCTTCGGTGTTCCGGCGTCCCGGCCCGCCGTGGCTCCCCGGCGTGGCCCCCGGCTGCCCTTTCGCGGTCGCCGGGGCCGGCATGACCGTCCGCGACCGGCCGCAACCGCTGGGTGTGCGGCATCCGGCGCGGCGTCAGTTCACGTTTCTGTCTGCGTTCTGCATCCGTTGGGAGGTTCCGAGTGTCCTGTCCGTGTACGGGCATATGCTCAAGGGGCGAAGCCGACCCCCATCCGGCTTCGGCCTTCCCTCGACTCAGGAGCAGCATGTCGACCGCCGCCCGTCAGGCCTTCTTCGACCGGACGCACACCGATGATCTGATTGCCTTCCTCGGTACCTCACCGTCGCCCTACCACGCGGTCGCCAGCGCCGCCGAGCGGCTGGAGAAGGCGGGTTTCCGGCAGGTCGCCGAGACGGACGCCTGGGACGCGGTGGCCGGGGGCCGCTACGTGATCCGGGGCGGCGCGCTGATCGCCTGGTACGTGCCGCAGGGCGCCGGTCCGCAGACGCCGTTCCGCGTCGTGGGCACCCACACCGACTCGCCGAACCTGCGGGTCAAGCCGGTGCCGGACACCGGCTCGGCGGGCTGGCGGCAGGTCGCGGTGGAGATCTACGGCGGCGTGCCGCTGAACACCTGGCTCGACCGCGACCTCGGCCTCTCCGGCCGCCTCGCGCTGCGGGACGGCAGCTCCCGGCTGGTGCAGCTGGACGAGCCGCTGCTGCGCGTGCCGCAGCTGGCGATCCACCTGGACCGCCAGGTCAACGAGGGGATGAAGCTCGACAAGCAGCGCCACCTGACCCCGATCTGGGGCCTCGGCCCGGTCGACGAGGGCTCGCTGATCGAGTACGTCGCGCAGCGCGCCGGGGTGGCCGCCGCCGACGTGGCCGGCTGGGACCTCATGACGCACGACGTGCAGCCCGCCACCTACCTGGGCCGGGACCGCGAGCTGCTGGCCGGGCCGCGCCTGGACAACCTGCTCTCGGTGCACGCCGCCACCGCCGCGCTGGCCGCCGTGGCCGGCGAGGACCTGCCGTACATCCCGGTGCTGGCCGCCTTCGACCACGAGGAGACCGGCAGCGAGTCGGACACCGGCGCGCAGAGCCCGCTGCTGGGCAACGTGCTGGAGCGCAGCGTCTACGCGCGCGGCGGCAGCCCCGAGGACCGCGCCCGGGCGCTGGCCGGCACCGTCTGCCTCTCCTCCGACATGGGCCACGCCGTCCACCCGAACTACAGCGAGCGGCACGAGCCGGGGCACCACCCGATGCCGAACGGCGGGCCGATCCTGAAGGTCAACGTCAACAACCGGTACGCGACCGACGGCGTCGGCCGGGCCGTCTTCGCGGCGGCCTGCGAGAAGGCCGGCGTGCCGTGGCAGACCTTCGTCTCCAACAACGCCATGCCCTGCGGTACGACGATCGGCCCGATCACCGCGGCGCGGCTCGGGATCAGCACGGTGGACTGCGGCATCGCGGCGCTCTCCATGCACTCGGCGCGCGAGCTGTGCGGCGCCGACGACCCGTACCTGCTGGCGAGCGCGGTCAAGGCCTTCCTGGAGGGCTGAGCCCGCCCATGACGAAGGGCCCGGCGGGTGCCGGGCCCTTCGTGCTGCCGGTGCCGGTCGCGGCTACTCCATCCCGGCGAGCACCAGCGGCAGCCGGCTCGCGCCGTCCGCAGCCAGCTTCACCGGCACGCCCCAGTCCTGCTGGTGGACGTGGCAGGACGGGAACTCGATCTCCGGGTCGTCGTCGCAGGAGGCGGCCATCGCCGAGACGTGCAGCACGCCCTCGGCCACCCGGTCGGAGAGCACCAGCTCGCGGGAGAGCGCGGTGTCCGCCCCCGCACCGGAGACCAGCAGCTCGGGCGGGGTGGAGCTGACCAGCAGCCGGGTGGACGGACCGTAGCGCTCGTCCAGCTTCTGGCCGGTGGGCGCCGAGAAGACCACGTCCAGCCGGAAGGTGCCGGGGGCGACCTCGGTGGCGGCCCGCTGGGTGCGGTGCGCGACCGACTCCACCCGGACGGCCTCCTCGGGCAGCCGCAGCCTGGTGAGCCGGTGCCGGGCGGACTCGACCACCACGATGTCGCCGTCGACCAGCACCGCGCCGGAGGGCTCGCGCAGGTCGGTGGCGAGCGTGGTGACCTCGCCGCTCGCCGGGTCGAATCGGCGCAGCGCGTGGTTGTAGGTGTCGCTGACGGCCACCGAGCCGTCGGGCAGCACGGTGACGCCCAGCGGGTGCTGGAGCAGTGCCTGCTCGGCCGCGCCGTCGCGGTGGCCGAAGTCGAACAGGCCGGTGCCGACGGCGGTTCGGACCGTCTTCGTTTCACGTGAAACCGAACGCAGCGACGAAGTCTCCGAGTCGGCCACCCAGAGCAGCTCGCCGTCGGCCGAGACGGCCAGACCGGACGGCTGGGCGAACCAGGCCTCGTCGACGGGGCCGTCGACCAGGCCCTCGTTGGTGGTGCCGGCCGCGACACCGACGGTGCCGTCGGCCGGGTCGTACGCCCAGAGCTGGTGGACGCCGGCCATGGCGATCCAGACCCGGCCGTCGAACCAGGCGACGTCCCACGGCGAGGAGAGGTCCACCTCGCGGGCCGGGCCCTCGGTCGCGGAGCCCTGCCACCACTGCCGGCCGGTACCGGCCAGGGTCTCGACGCTGCCGTCGGCCAGCCGGACACCGCGCAGCGCGTGGTTGACGGTGTCGGCCACGATCACGTCGTACGCCGAGCCCTCCGGGAGCAGGGCGAGGCCCTGCGGCTCGCTGAACCGGGGGCTGGTGCCGTCGACCAGCCCGCGCACGCCGTCGCCGATCCGGCGGACGACGCTCTCGCCGTCCTCGGCCAGCTCGACCAGCGAGTGGTGGCCGGAATCGGCGACCAGGAAGTGGCCGTTCGGCAGCCGGACGGCCTTGCCGGGGAACTTGAGGTCCCCTGCGGTGGGCTCGGGCGCCACGTACGGGCCGTCGCCGCGGCGCAGGGTGCCCTTGGCCGCGTGCTCGGCCTCCAGCTCCTCGACCAGCCGGGCGATGGCGTGCGCGTGTCCCTCGCCGGCGTGCTGGGCGACCACGTACCCCTCGGGGTCGATCACCACCAGCGTCGGCCAGGCCCGCACCGCGTACTGCTTCCAGGTGGCGAGCGCCGGGTCGTCCAGCACCGGGTGGTGCACCTCGTACCGGGCGACGGCGTCCACCACGGCCTGGTGGTCGGCCTCGTGCACGAACTTGGGGGAGTGCACGCCGACGATCACCACGGTGTCGCGGTGCTTCTCCTCCAACTCACGGAGTTCGTCCAGGACGTGCAGACAGTTGATGCAGCAGAAGGTCCAGAAGTCCAGAACGGTGATCTTGCCCCGGAAGTCGGCGAGCGTGAGCTCCTTGCCGCCGGTGTTCAGCCAACCGCCTGCCCCGACCAGCTCGGGGGCGCGTACACGTGCACGAGATGCCATACCCCCATCAAACCGCACGGGGGTGCTGCTCATTCCGGCGGTCGCGGGAGGAGGACCGGGTCACTCCGGGCGGGAGGGGCCGGTGAGGGCCGGGGCGGGTCGGGCCGCGGTCGGCGGGTGGACGGTGGTGTCGGGTGCGCCGGCCGGGGCGGGCAGGGTGCGGCGGATCCGATGGGAGACGGTGTCGCACCAGGTGATCAGGCGGCGGCCGACCTCGATCATCGGCGTCTCCAGCCGGCGGTGCAGCAGGTCGGCGGCGGCCAGGGCGACCAGGCAGACGGCGGCCGCGAACAGCGGGGTGCCGCCGGGCAGCCACGGGGCCAGGGCGGCGGTGACGCTCACGGCCGAGGCCTGGAGCAGGTAGAGGCCGTAGGAGCGTTCGCCGACGAAGACCAGCGGGCGCAGCGAGAGGACCAGGCGGCCCGGGCCGGGGCCGAGCAGGGTGGGCAGCAGCAGCGCGACCCCGGTGCCGAAGAGGAAGATCGTGATCTGCTCGCCGCCGAAGTGGGCGGTCAGGTTCGGCAGGTTCGCGTGCAGGACGAGGAAGCCGGCACCGGCCACCGCGCCGACGACCGGGTGGGTGAGCGGACTGAGCAGGGCGAACCCGCGGCTGCTGTGCAGGACGACGGCGAGCAGGGCGCCGATCAGCAGCACCGAGTAGTGCAGGCCCATGCCCTTCCAGGTCTCGTTGTACGGCACCAGGACGAGGGCGATCGCGGCCACCGCGAGCGGGATGCGGAGCCTGTCGGAGATCAGGCCCACCAGGATCAGCGCGAGCGGCCAGACCAGGTAGAACTTCTGCTCGATGCCGATGGTCCAGGTGTGCAGGTACGGGGTGTCACCGGCGAGGTGGTACTCGTTCATGAAGCCGAGGTAGTTCGGCAGGTGGTCCATGAGCACCGTCCAGCCGTGGCCGGAGCGGTAGACGGCGACCATGGTGATCGCCAGCCCCAGGTAGTACAGCGGCACGATCCGGAAGACCCGCCGGATGTAGAAGTTCCGCAGTGATATGCGCCCGGTGCGGTCCCGTTCCCGGAGCATCAGGGTGGTGATGAGGAAGCCGGAGAGGACGAAGAAGGCGTGGACCCCGATCCAGCCGGAGAGGAACCGGGACTCCGGGCCGCCGTAGTGGAAGAAGACCACGATCACGGCGGCGAGCGCGCGCAGCCCGTCCAGCGCGTCGAACCGCCGCATCGCGAGGAATTCGGCGTGGGTGAGTCGGCGCATGGGGAGTCTCCGGCGGACGGGGCGTCGTTGCCGGGGCACCCGTGCGGGCACCCTCGGTCGGGGCAGCGACATCATGGCCGACCGTGGCCGTTCTTGACCATCCGGTGGTGGCCCGTGGCGGTTCCGTGCGGTTCCGTGCAGTTCTTGCGAACGGCTCAGCCCCGCTCCGCCGGGCCCGAGGACCAGCGGACCTCGCCGTCCTGCTGCTCGCCGGTGGGGGCCAGGTCGGCGGCACGGGCGACGGCGGCGGAGGCGTGGTGGTCGGGGTGGATGTGGGCGAACACCTCGGTGACGCCGGACGCCCGGAGGTGGGCGACCAGGGCGCGGGCGGCCTCGCCGGCGAGGCCGCGGCCCTGCCAGGGGGTGCCGAGGACCCAGGCGATCTCGGCGGCGCCCGCGCCGACGGTGGCCTGGACGTAGCCGGTCAGCCGGCCGTCGGCGCGCAGCCGCAGGGCCCAGTTGCCCCAGGCCGCGGCGGGGTCGGGGGAGCCGGCGGCGAGTCGGGCGTAGCGGGCCCGCAGGGCGTCGGCGGTCGCCGGTTCGCCGCCGGTGAAGGCGTGCAGGGCCGGGTCGGCGAGGGCGGCGGCCAGCTCCTCGGCGTGCTCGGGCCCGATCGGGAGGAGGTCGAGGCGCTCGGTGTGCAGGGGGACGGTGGTGGCGGACGCGTCGGCGGGGTTCACGGGGCCATCCAACTCCGTCGTGTGGCGGTGCTTCGCAGCGGGATGCCGATCGGGTCGAATGGACGGTACGTCCACGCGGAGGAGGCGGTATGCGGTACCTGGTCAGGGAGAAGCTGTTCGCGATCGGTGACGACTACTGGATCGAGGACGACCGGGGGCACAAGGCGTTCCTGGTGGACGGCAAGGTGCTGCGGCTGCGCGACACCTTCGAGTTGAAGGACGCCGGCGGCCGGGTGGTGGCCGTGGTGAAGGAGAAGGCGTTCACCGTCCGGGACGCGATGAAGATCGAGAACGCCGACGGCGACGTGGTCGCGACCGTCCGGGAGAAGCTGTTCACGCCGTTTCGCGACAAGTACCTCGTGGAGCTGGCCGGTGGCGGCGAGCTGAAGATCCACGGGAACCTGATCGACAAGGACTACCGGATCGAGAACGACCACGGCGACGACCTCGCCCGGATCTCCCGCAAGTGGTTCCGGGTCCGTGACACCTACGGCGTGGAGGTGGCCGACGGCGCCGACGCGGGGCTGCTGCTGGCCGTCGCGGCCTGCGTGGACCACTTGACCGAGGAGGACTGACCCCGGTCGGGCCGGGTGCTCCCGTCCGGCCCGGGCCGGACGGGAGCCTCAGACGATGATGTGCGGCAGGAAGCGGGCGCCCTGGTGGGTGATCGGGCTGTCGTCCGTCTCGCGGATGCCGAGGCCCGCCGCCTCGCCGTCGATCACCCAGGTGCCGAGCACCGGGCGGTTGCCGTCGAAGTCGGGCAGCGGGTGGTACTGCTGGTAGCAGTGGCCCTCGGCGCCGTAGCGGTCCGGGTCGCCGGCCCAGGCGGCGAGCCGGGTCTCGCCGCCGTCCGGCTCGACGATCCGGATGCCGGCGCCCTCCCGGCCGAGCAGCGGCTTGGCCGCGTACCCGGGGCCGTCCGGGTCGGCGAGTTCGCGCGGGCCGTCCAGGTAGGCGGGCAGCAGGTTGGGGTGGCCCGGGTAGAGCTCCCAGAGCACCGCCAGCAGCGCCTTGTTGGAGAGCAGCATCTTCCAGGCCGGCTCGATCCAGAGGGTGGAACCGGTGCCGCCGCCGTGGTCGATGACGTCCAGCAGCTGCTCGCCGAACTCGTCCTCGGCCAGCCACTCCCACGGGTAGAGCTTGAACGCCGAGCGGATGAAGCGGTGTTCGAGGTCGACGAAGCGGCCGGAGAGGCCGTCCCAGCCGATGTCCTCCATGGCGATGCCGACCGTTTCGATGCCGGCCTGCTCGGCGCACTCCTGGAGGTAGAGGGTGGTCATCCAGTCCTCGCCCTCGGTGTCGCCGCGCGAGTGGGCGAAGTGCACCGGGCCGGGCGGCAGCAGGTGCTTCTGGCGGGCCCAGGAGGCGACCAGCCGCTCGTGCAGCGAGTTCCACTGGTCGGCGGCGGGGAAGCGCTCCTCCATCCAGAACCACTGCGGGCCGGCCGCCTCGATCAGCGAGGTCGGCGTGTCGGCGTTGTACTCGAACAGCTTGGCCGGGCCGGTGCCGTCGTACGCGAGGTCGAACCGCCCGTAGACGGCCGGCTGTTCGTCGCGCCGCCGCCAGGACTCGGCGACGGTCGCGGCGAGCCGGGGGTCGGTGATCCCGTAGTCGGCGAACCGGCCGGTGCGGACCACGTGGTCGGCGGCGGCCAGGCACATCTCGTGCAGTTCCTCGACCACCTCCTCCAGCGCCTCCACCTCGGGCAGCGAGAACTCGTAGTACCCGCTCTCGTCCCAATAGGCGTGCGGGCCGCCCTGGTTGCAGGGATCGGAGCACATCGCGTAGATCAGGCCCTGGCCCTCGACGGTGGCCAGCCAGTCGGGACGCGGGGCGATGGTGCGGCGGCGCATCGCGGTCAGCCCCCGCCCGAGCCGCTGGAGCCGGACGGGCAGCCGAAGCCGCCGCGCTTGGTGGCGGCCTTGTCGAAGGTGCCGCCGAGCGCGGTGGTGCCGCCCGAGCCGCAGTAGTACCAGCGGCCGGCGGCGGCGGTGGTGGTGCCGCCCGTGCACGCGTGGCTGTCGAGCACCTTGAGCGTCGACGGGTCGACGCAGCGGCTCGGCGGGTTGCCGCCGCTGCCGGAGGAGCAGCCGGAGAGCGCCAGGGCGAGGGTGCCGACCATGCCGAGGGTGACGAAGCCCGAGCGGCGCCGGGCGTCCGGTCCCGGGCTGCCGGTTCCGATGGCTGTGGGGGGTGACTGGGACGGCGTCATGGCGCTCGATGGTACGCGTGGGCCGCGATGGTACGGGAGGGGCCCCGCATTCCTGTCCTGCCACGGGGCCGATGGGATATGTTTTGCCGATCCTTGACCGTCGGACCGGGCGGAGCCGGACCCGGCGGGATTCAGTGAGCGGACACGGGGGACGGACACCCATGAACGACATCCTGCACGGCCTCGGTGCGGCGGCCGCCTTCGGCGCCGTCGGCGTGGTGCTGCTGCTCCTCGGCGTCGGCCTGGTCGACGTGCTGACGCCGGGCAGGCTCGGCCACCAGATCTGGGTCGAGCGCAACCGCAACGCCGCCGTGGTGCTCAGCTCCGCGCTGCTCGGCATCGGCGGCATCGTCTTCACCGCGATCATGTACACCTACGAGGACTTCGGCAAGGGCCTCGTCTCCACGGCCTGCTTCGGCCTGCTCGGTCTGGTGCTGATGGCCGTCGCCTTCTGGGCGGTGGACATCCTGACGCCCGGCAAGCTCGGCGCCATCCTGGTCGACCCCGAGCCGCACCCGGCGGTCTGGGTCACCGCCAGCTGCAACGTCGCGGTGGCGGCGATCGTGGCGGCCGCGATCGCCTGACCCGCCGGCGCGGGGCCGGCCCGGCGCCGGCGCCCCCGGGCCCCGTCGCGTCACGCGGCCCCCCGGTCGGGGTGCGCGGCCCCGCCGAGGACGTGCTCGCGGCCCCAGGCCCCCAGCGGTGCCAGCGCCGCGTTGAGCCGCGCCCCGACCGCCGTCAGCGAGTACTCGACGCGCGGCGGCACCTCGTCGTACGACTCGCGGTGCACGATGCCGTCGGCCTCCAGCTCGCGCAGATGGGCGGCGAGCACCTTCTCGGTGATCCCCGGCACCTGGCGGCGCAGCTCGCCGAAGCGGCAGTGCGGCCGCTCGTCCAGCGCCCAGAGGATCAGCACCTTCCACTTGCCGCCGATCACGTCCATCGCCGCGTCGATCCCGCAGACGTACCCACCCGGCCTCGGCACCGTCGCCATGCCCCACCCCTTCCGACCTCATCGCTCACCTCAGGGTAACCACCCACTTCGAGGTGCGTACTTGTCCGCCGGCCGCCCCGGCGACGAGCCTGATCGGCATGGCACAGAACAACGTTGACCCCCTGTCGAAGACCTCCCTCACCCTGCTCGGACTCGGCGCGATGGGCACCGCGCTGGCGCGGACCTGGCTCGCCGCCGGGCATCCGCTGACCGTCTGGAACCGCACCGCCGCCCGGGCCGAACCGCTCGCCGCCCGGGGCGCCACCGTCGCCGCCACCGCCGCCGAGGCGGTCGCGGCCAACCGGCTGGTGGTCGTCTGCCTGCTCGACGACGCCTCGGTCGAGGAGGCGCTGGACGGTGTCGACCTGGCCGGCCGGGACGTCGTCAACCTCGTCACCAGCACCCCCGGCCTGGCCCGTACCCGCGCCGCCTGGGTCCGCGGGCGCGGTGCCCGCTACCTGGACGGCGGGATCATGGCCGTCCCGCCGATGATCGGCGTCTCGGCGGCCGGTCCGTACGTCTTCTACAGCGGCTCGCAGGAGCTGTTCGAGGAGCACCGCGACACCCTGGCCGTCCCGGCCGGCACCCGGTTCGTCGGCGAGGACGCCGGCTTCGCCGCCCTGTACGACGTGGCGCTGCTGAGCGCCATGTACGGCATGTTCGCCGGGGTGGCGCACGCCTTCGCGCTGATCGGCGAGGAGTCCGTGGCCCCGAGCGACCTCGCCCCGCTGCTGACCTCCTGGCTCCGGGCGATGGCCGGCTCGGTGGCGCAGACCGCCGCGCAGCTGGAGGCCGGCGACTACACCCTGGGGGTGGTCTCCAACCTCGCCATGCAGGTCGCCGGCACCCCCACCTTCCTGCGCACCGCCGAGGAGCAGGGCGTCAGCCCCGAGCTGCTCGCTCCGTACTTCGCGCTGATGGCACGTCGGCTCGCGGAGGGGTCCGGAACGGAGGACCTGACCGGAGTGGTCGACCTGCTGCGACGCTAGGCCGCAGTGGGAACCCCGTGTCCGGCAGGGAGGTTGACCGGACGACACTGCCGACGCGGGGAAGTGGGACGGCATGGAGCTCGGAGTCGTGCCGCACCGCCTCTGGCCGAGGGACGTCGGGGACCTCGACGCCGTGCTGGGCACCGCGCGGGAGGCGGAGCGGCTCGGGTTCGACCACCTGATCGCCGGCAGCCACGTGCTCCGCCTGGTCCCCGGTCACTGCCGGGGTAGCAGCTCCCGCGCCGCCCGGTCGGTGGCGGGGCGGCGGCGCAGCGCCGGGTCGGTGAGGGCGGGCGGCTGCCAGACGCCGTCCGGGTGGTAGACGTTCGTACCGGGCGGGACGATGGCGTCGATCCGGTCGAGGGCGGCGTCGTCCAGGGTGAGGTCGGCGCCCTTGAGGGCCGCCGCCAGCTGCTCCCCGGTGCGCGGGCCGATGATCACCGAGGTGACGGCCGGGTGCGCCAGGGGGAAGGCGAGGGCCAGTTCGGGCAGGGTGCGGCCGAGGTCGTCGGCGAGCGCGGTCAGCTCCTCGACGGCGTCCAGCTTGGCCGCGTTGACCGGCAGCGCCGGGTCGAAGCGGGCCGGGGTGAGGGCGGCCCGGCCGGTGCCGAGGTCGATCGGGCGGCCCTTGCGGTAGCGGCCGGTGAGGAAGCCGGAGGCGAGCGGGCTCCAGGTCAGTGCGCCCATGCCGAGCCGCCGGACGGTCGGCAGCACCTCCCGCTCGATGCCCCGGGCGAGCAGCGAGTACGGCGGCTGCTCGGTCCGGAAGCGGGGCAGGCCGCGGCGCTCGGCGACGTGGTACGCCTCGACGATCTCCTCGGCGGGGAAGGTCGAGCAGCCGAAGGCGCGGATCTTGCCGGCCGTGACGAGGTCACCGAGCGCGGAGAGGGTCTCCTCGATGTCGGTGGTGTGGTCGGGCCGGTGGACCTGGTAGAGGTCGATCCAGTCGGTGCGCAGCCGGCGCAGGCTCTCCTCCACCTCGCGGACGATCCAGCGCCGCGAGTTGCCGCGCCGGTTGCGGCCCTCACCCATCGGGAAGTGCACCTTGGTCGCGAGGACGACGTCGTCGCGGCTGCCGCGGCTCTCCAGTGCTTTGCCGACGATCTCCTCGGACTCGCCCGCCGAGTACATGTCCGCGGTGTCGACGAAGTTGATGCCCTGGTCGAGGGCGGTGTGGATGATGCGGGCACAGTCGTCGTGGTCGGGGTTGCCGACCGCGCCGAACATCATGGTGCCGAGGCAGTAGGCGCTCACCTCGATGCCGGTGCCGCCGAGGACGCGGTAGCGCATGGTTCAGTCTCCCTGCTCAGGATCCGTGCCGAGGCGTCAGACAGTAAGGGTTGGAGTGCACTCCAGGGCAAGGGGTGGCCGGGGCCGACGGGCCCACCCTCGCGGGGGAGCGGGTTCCCCCGCGAGGGGGAGGCCCGGCCCGGGCGGCCGGTGTGACCGTGGGGCCATGACGACAGCGGCGGGCGGGGCGGCGGTGCGGGCGGCGGACGACGGGGGCCGGGCGGGGCAGGGCGCGGTGGAGCGCGGCCCGGTGGGGTGGGGGGCGGACGGTCGGGGGGTGGCCGTCTGGGGCGTCGCGTACGCGGGCTTCGGGCTCGGCTGCGCGGTGACGGGGGCGGCGCTGTTCGGCGCGGTCCGGCCGGGTTGGGCGGTCGCCGCGGTGGGCGCCGTCGCGGCGGTGGCCGGGGCGGCCGCGGCGCGGGGAGGACGGCGCCGCGGCGCACGGCCGCGGGTGCTGCGGCCGGTGCTGTGGACGCTCTGCGCCCTGACCGGAGCGGCGGCGTTCGGCCTGCTCATGGACGTCATCACGCTGGTCTTCAACCAGGACGTGGACAGTTGGCCGGCCGCGGTCCAGCACGCGCTCGCCGCGCTCGGCGCCGTCCTGCTGGCGGCCTGCGCCCGCACCGGCGGTCCGACCGTCCGGGAGGCCGGCACGGGTGCGCCCCCGGCCCCGTCGGCGGCCTCGGGTGCGGTCCGACTGGCCGCTCTCGCGGGGACGCTGGCGTTCGCGCCGTACGTCGCGATGAAGCTGACCTGGGCCCTCGGCGGTACGTTCGCCGGCCTGAGCGGGGCGCAGATGCGGGCCGTCGCCGTGCGCAACGGCGCGTCCGGGCTCTGGCTCACCCTGGAGTCCTGGGGCGTGGACGCGACGGCGCTGCTGGCGGCGCTCGGGGTGTTCCTGCTCTGGGGTCTGGTCCGCCCGTGGGGCCAGGTGTTCCCCCGGTGGACCTGGCTGCTGCGCGGTCGTCGCGTCCCCCGCTGGCTGCCGCTCACCCCCGCGCTGCTCGGCGCGGCGACGCTCGCGCCGTACGGCGTCTTCGGCATCGGCTACCTGGCCCTCGCCGGCACGGGCGCGGTGACCGTGTCGCGCGGGGACTTCCCCACCGAGGCGGACGTGCTCCTGGTCGGCTGGATCGGCCTCGGGGCCTTCGCCGTCTACGGCGTCGCCCTGGCCGCCGCCGCCCGCTCGTACTGGCACCGCACACGGTGACGCACCCCGTCCTTTTGCGGAACCGGCAACACGGCTTGCCGGTGGGGCGGGCCCTGTCGCAGCCTGGCGGCGGAGGTGATCGCCATGGTCGACGGGCAGCACGGCAACGGGGACGGCACGTCGGCGGCGTTCGCCGTCGATCGCGCACGGCCTGGTGGGTGAGGAGACCGAACAGGCCCGCACGGCCGCGAAGGTCCGGAGACCGAACCGCTGTGAACCCCCGTCCACTGGAACGGAGAACGTCATGAACCGCTCGCACCGCCCCGCACCCGGCGTCGCACCCGGCCCCGGTCACGTCCACGCCCACGGTCAGGACCGTGGGCACGCGCACCACCACGGGCACGACCACGAGGCCCCCGGCGACGTCGACTGGGACGCGCTCGCCACCCTCCTGGAGCGCGAGGCCGAACTGCGCGCCCCCGCCATCACCGAGGCGGCCCACTGGCTGCGGGAGTTGCTGAGCGGCAGTGCCGCGAGCAAGGGCAGGGCAGCGGGCAACGGCAGGGCAGCGGGCAACGGCAGTGGCACGAGCGGGGGCGGCCGCCCGAGCGGCGGCGTTCGGCGCGTCCTGGACGTCGGCAGCGGGCCGGGCGTGATCGCGGGGCTGCTGGCCGAGGTCTTCCCGGACGCCGAGGTGGTCGCCGTGGACCAGTCCCCGGCCCTGCTGGAGCGGGCCCGGGTCCGCTCGGCCGGCCGCCTCACCACTCAGCAGGCCGACCTGCCGGGCGACTTCGCCGCGCTCGGCGCCGCCGACCTGATCTGGTCCGCCAACGCGATCCACCACCTCGGCGACCAGCAGGCGGCGCTCACCGCGCTGGCCGGCTCGCTGCGCCCGGGCGGTCTGCTGGCCGTCGCCGAGCGCGGACTGCCGCTGCGCTTCCTCCCCCGGGACATCGGCCTCGGCCGCCCCGGCCTGCAGGCCCGTCTGGACGCCGCCCTGGAGGACACTTTCGCCGAGATGCGCGCCGAAGTCCCGGACGCCGTCGACACGGTGGAGGACTGGCCCGCGCTGCTGGCCGCGGCCGGTCTCGCCCCCAGCGGCACGCGGACCTTCCTCACCGACCTGCCGGCGCCGCTCGACCGCACGGCCCGCGAGTACCTGCACACGCACCTGGCCCGCCAGCGCGGGCGGCTCGGCGAGGGCCTCGACGCCACCGACCGCGCGACCCTGGACGCACTGCTCGACCCCGGTGCTCCCACCGGCATCCTCGCCCGGCCGGACGCCTTCTACCTCACCGCCACGACCGTCCACACGGCCCGGGCGGCGGGTACGGAGTGAGGTTGGTCGGTTCCCGGCCGGTCGCCGGCGCCCCGTGCGTCGGCGGGCCGGGCCGGTCGTGAGCGGCCGGCGCTCACCGGTCCGGCTTGCGGTGCCGCCCGGTGCCCTTCCGGAGCAGCGCCACCGGGGTGTCCGCCTGCGGGAACGTCGCCCCCGGGGGCCCGGCCGGCTCGACGGACTCGGCTGTCGCCACCGCGTCGCCTTCCGCCGGCGCGGGCGCCCCGTCGCGCGCGCCGGAGCGGACGATCAGCGGGTACGCCTCCGCGTAGCTCTCCGTCACGGCGACCGGCTGCCAGTCGAAGCCGTCCCACTCGACGACCAGGCGCGGAGCGTCCCGGAGGACGTGCGCCCCGCGGCGCGGTCCGGGCGCCAGGGTGATCGCGTCACGCGTCCCGGGTGCCCGTCGGCGCCCTTCCCGCCTGGCGTACCACGCCTCCAGCGGCTCGTCCTCGGCGTCCATCGCCGCCTCCCTCGGGTCGGTGGGGAAGCGACAGTCTTGCCGATGGCGCGAGGGCGGGGCGATGCCACGAACGGGTGAAACCCGGTGGGGGCGGCGCCGGTTCAGATCCCGGCGGCGAGCTTCAGGGTGATCGCCCCGGCGATGATCGAGGCGAAGGAGAGCAGCTTGGGGAGGGTGATCCGCTCCTTGTAGATCAGGGCGCCGAAGACCACGGTGCCGATCGAGCCGAGCCCGGTCCAGATCGTGTACCCGACGCTGACGTCGAGGGTCTTGAGCGCCTGGCTCAGGGTGAAGACGCCGGCCGCGGCGGCGACCAGGGTGAAGACGGACGGCCAGAGCTTGGTGAAGCCCCGGGTGGCGTTGGTGCCGAGGGCGAAGGCGATTTCGAAGACGACGGCGATCGCGAGGTAGACCCAGGCCATGACGGACTGCTCCTGTGGGTGAGAGGGATCGGTTGCCGGACTGCGGTGCGGTGAGGAGCGGGGCGGTGCCGGGAGCGGGGCCGGCTCAGGCCGAGGCGGGCGGCTGGGCGCCGAGCCGGTCGGCGAGCTTGAGGCCGAGCACCCCGCCGATGATCAGCACGAAGGCGACCGCCTTGCCGGCGTTCATCGACTCGTGGAAGATCACCGACCCGAGGAGGACGGTGCCGACCGAGCCGATCCCGGTCCACACGGTGTAGCCGACGCCGACGTCGAGGGTCTTCAGGGCCAGGCTGAGGAAGAAGATCCCGCCGGCGGCGGCCGCGGCGCTGAGCAGCGACGGCCCCAGCACGGTGAAGCCGTGGGTCGCGTTGGTGGCGAGGGCGAAGACGACCTCGAAGACCGAGGCGACGAGCAGGTAGATCCAGGCCATGGGAACCCCCGGGTTCATTGTGGTTGCATGTATGTGCAAATTGATGTCGACTGGGCAAGAGCATGCATGTACAAGTAATCTGTGTCAACCCACCCCGCTCGGCCAGGGAGCAGCCCATGACCTCTCAACCCAGCCCCACCGGCGGCGATGCGGACGCCCGGATGTGGAGCCGGCTGACCGCTCTGCACGCGCACGTCGAGAGCCGCCTGGCCACCGCCCTCCAGCGCCGGCACGGCCTCGGGCTCTCCGAGTACCGGGCCCTCGGCCTCCTCGCCGAAGCGCCCAAGGGGGAGCTGCGGATGCAGGACCTCGCCGCCGGGCTCGGCCTCAACCAGAGCTCCGTCACCCGCCTGGTCGCCCGCCTGCACGCCGCCGACTTCACCTACCGGGACTCCTGCCCGGACGACAAGCGCGGCGTCTACACCGTCATCACCGCCACCGGCCGCGCCCGCCACGAGGAGGCCCGGACCACCTACCGGGAGACGCTCACCGCGAGCCTCGACGAGGCCGCCGCCGACACCGCTGACATCGCCGCCGTCCTCACCGCGGCCCGTGGGGCCCTCGCCTGAGCGCCGCGGCCGCGCCCACGGTCGCGGCTCGGCCCGCCATCAGCCCGTGCACGGGAAGTCGGCCGGTCCGACGTCCCGCTCCGCGCACCGGCGCGTCGGCGGTACGGTCGCGCCATGGCAGCTTCCACCCCTGACGTCGTCGTGGTGACCACGACCCACGACACCGAGGACAAGGCGCGCGCCCTGGCCGCCGCCGCCGTGCGCGAACGCCTGGCCGCGTGCGCGCAGATCCACCCCGTCCGGTCGGTCTACCGGTGGGACGGCGAGGTGCGGGAGAGCCCCGAGTGGCGCGTCGACCTCAAGACCCGCGCCGACCTCGTCACCCGCCTCGGCGCCCACCTCGCCGAGCACCACGACTACGAGACACCCGAGATCATCGCCGTCCCGGTGGTCGCCGGGAGCGCCGACTACCTGGCCTGGGTCGCCGCCGAGACCATCGGGACGGCACCGGGCTCCCCCTGACCGGGCCACCCTGACCTGACAACCGGACCCGCCGACGCCACCCGCCCGCCGACGCCGCACGCCGGGACGGCGCGGCCCCCGCTGCCGGTCGATGGCAACGGGGGCCGCGCCGGCCCGCGCCGGGCCTACTCGCCGCTGCCGAAGCGGGCGGTCCAGGCGGTGAGGTCCTCGTCGGTGATCTTGGCGAAGAGTACCGGCGGGACGGTGAACGCGGTGCCGGCCGGTACGAAGTCCAGCGCGCGCGCCTCCTCGGGGCTCACCCAGGCCCGGGTACGGGCCGGGGCGTCGTCGGCGAGCGCGAACGCCTCGCGCATGGCCTGTGCCGCGGCCGGGATGAACGGCTCGGAGACCACCGCGTAGAGGTGGATCAGGTTCATCGCCGTCCGCAGGGTCAGCGCGGCGGCCTCGGGGTCGGTCTTCACCTGGAGCCAGGGCGCCTTCTCGTCCAGGTAGGCGTTTCCGGCGCTCCACAGCGTGCGCAGGCTCTGCGCGGCCTTGCGGAAGTTCAGCGCCTCCAACTGGGCCTCGTACTCGGCCAGCAGCTCGGCGATCTGCGCGCCCAGCCGCTCCTCCGCCTCGCCGGCCGCGTGCCCGGCGGGGACGTCGTCGCCGAACCGCTTGCGGCTGAAGGAGAGCACGCGGTTCACGAAGTTGCCGAGGGTGTCGGCGAGGTCCTTGTTGACGACCGAGGAGAAGAGGTCCCAGGAGAAGCTGGAGTCGTCCGACTCGGGGGCGTGCGCCATCAGGAAGTAGCGCCAGTAGTCGGCCGGCAGCAGCTCCAGCGCGACGTCGGTGAAGATGCCCCGCTTCTGGCTGGTGGAGAACTTGCCGCCGTAGTACGTCAGCCAGTTGAAGGCCTTGACGTAGTCGACCTTCTTCCAGGGCTTGCGCGATCCGAGGAGGGTGGCCGGGAACATCACCGTGTGGAACGGGACGTTGTCCTTGGCCATGAACTCCGTGTACCGGACGGTCTCGTCGGCCTCGTACCACCAGGACTTCCAGTCCCGGACCTCGCCGTCCGCCGCCGAGTCCGCCCACTCCTTGGTGGCGCCGATGTACTCGATCGGGGCGTCGAACCAGACGTAGAAGACCTTGCCCGCGGCCGCCAGCTCCGGCCACACATCGGCCGGCACCGGGACGCCCCACTCCAGGTCGCGGGTGATGGCGCGGTCCTGCAGGCCCTCGGTCAGCCACTTGCGGGCGATCGAGGAGGCGAGGACGGGCCACTGGTCGCCGTGGGCGTCGACCCACTCCTCGACCTGCTCGGTCAGCTTCGACTGGAGCAGGAAGAGGTGCTTCGTCTCCCGCACCTCCAGGTCGGAGCTGCCGCTGATCGCCGAGCGCGGCTCCAGCAGGTCCGTCGGGTCGAGCACCCGGGTGCAGTTCTCGCACTGGTCGCCGCGCGCCCTGTCGTAGCCGCAGTGCGGGCAGGTGCCGACGATGTACCGGTCCGGCAGGAACCGCCCGTCGGTGACCGAGTACACCTGGCGGATCGCCCGCTCCTCGATGAACCCGTTGGCGTGCAGCTCGCGGGCGATCTCCTGGGTGATCTCCCGGTTCTGCTGCGAGGAGCTGCGCCCGAAGTGGTCGAACGACAGCCGGAACCCGTCGTAGACGGCCTTCTGCTGGTCGTGCGCCTGCGCGCAGAACTCCGCGACCGGCAGCCCGGCCTCCTGCGCGGCCAGCTCGGCCGGCGTCCCGTGCTCGTCGGTGGCACAGATGTACAGCACTTCGTGGCCGCGCTGGCGCAGGTACCGGGAGTAGACGTCCGCCGGGAGCATCGACCCGACCATGTTGCCCAGGTGCTTGATCCCGTTGATGTACGGAAGGGCGCTGGTGATCAGGTGCCGAGCCATCCTCGGATGCTCCGATTTCTCCCGCACGCACCCCAGCCCGGAGTGCCGTGACAGGCGCAGGGTCTGGGGGCCGCAACGGAGTTCCGGCATGGGCGGCCGGACTCCGGGCTGCCACAGAGCGACGTTCCACTGTGGGCGTGCGCAGTCTATCGAAGCCGGGGCGGCCCCTCCTCGCCCTTTTCACCGGTCGGACGGCCTCGTCGGACGGCTCACCGCCCGGCCGGCCGCCGGTGGACCTGGACGACCGCGTACCGGCCACCGGTGCGCCACCCGGCCCCCGTGCCGTCGAGCCGGGCGAGGACGGCCGGTTCGACGCCCACGACCACCTCCGACTTGAGCGTCCGCAGCACCGCGACGGACGACGGGAAGTGCTCCACCACGTCCGCGAACGGGGTGGTCGGCGGCCAGAGCCGATCGCCCACCAGGCGCCGGTAGTTGAGGTCCCCCTTGAACACCGTCAGCGCCGCACCGGCGAACTCCGCCCGGAGCTCGGCGGGCAGCTCGTGGAAGGTCAGTGGCGCACAGAAGAACGCATGGGTGCGGACGGCGAGTCCGCCCGTGCCGAGCGCCCGCCACAACCGCCGGCCGACCGCCGCCGCCCGGGGCGAGGGGGCCGCCCGCAAACGCTCGACCGTGGCGAGCAGGTCGGCCGTGGTCGCGTCCGATACGAAGTACGGCCGGGGCTTCACGTACAGCACCACCTCGGCCGCCAGGCCCTCGGTGAGCAGGTGGTCGATCAGCACCAGGTCGGGCAGCAGCTCCCGGCCGGCGTTGTCCGCGACGACGCAGACCCGCCCGCCCCGGGCCCGCTCCAGCTCGGTCCAGAACAGCGCGCCGTCGTCGACGACCAGGTCGGAGGCGGCTCCGTCGTCGCCCGTCGCCGTCATCTTGAAGCTGAGGTCCGCGCGGTTGCCCCACAGCGCGGACGCCAACAGGGCCTCCTCGCGCTGCCGTCGGGGGCGGTCGCCCAGTGGCTCCAGCGCCGCCAGCTCGTCGTCCACCGCCGGGCCTGCCAACTCGGCCGCCTTGAACGGGCCGAAGGGGTCGATGCCGCGCCACGCGCCGGGCCGGAACCAGCCGGTGGCGTCGAGCAGCCGGTGGTAGAACCAGTTCTCCGCCCACAGGAACGGCGCCTCGCCCCAGGGCCGGCCCCAGAGGTCCCCGCCCCACGCCAGCCACCGCTCCCGGTCGTGGACGCTCTCGCCCGGCGGCTCCAGGACACCCGTGGTGCTCTCCACCAGCAGCCGCTCCACCGCCGCCCGCTGGGCGGGCCCGTACGGCAGCGCGTCGAGGACCTGCCGGACGAGCTCCGGGTGGCGCTCGTGGAACACGCTCCAGGGGAAGGAGCCGGGGGCGTCACTGCGGATCACGGGCGCGGTCGGCACGTACGGCTCGTCTCTGTCGGTCGGTCAGCGCCACCCGGTCCGGTGGGCGATCCAGGTCCGTCCGACCGCCGCCATGCGGGCCTGGTAGTCGCGCAGGTACGGCACGCCGGGCGGGGCCGGGAGGCGGGAGTTGCGCTCCCAGTATCCGGCCTGGGCGACCGCGAACGAGGTGACCGCCCGCGGCGGGGCGTCGCGCCAGGAGGCGGCGCGCCCGATCAGCTCCTGCGCCCGGCCGGGGGAGTGGCCGGCCCGGATCAGCTGCGGCAAGAGGAAGGCCGGGTCGATCCAGGCGGCGCCCTGGTGGAGGTAGGTCCAGTCGATGGCGAGGGCCGCCCCGTCGCGCATCAGCAGGTTGTCGGCGCGCAGGTCCACGTGGAGCAGGCAGTCGCCGCCGGAGTGGTCGAGCCAGTCGCGCTCGACGGCCGCCAGCCGCTCGATGTGGCGGGCCGACCACGGGTCGAGGACGGCCCGCTCCTCGGCGAGGGCGCGCCAGCCGTGGAAGCGGCCCCCGAGGACGGCGGCGACGGTCGGCCCGTCGGGCACCGGGGACGGGCGGACGGCTGCGGGGAGCAGGTCGAGGAGCTCCAGCACCGCCGGGAGGTCGGGTGAGTCGGGGCCGAGGCCGGGGTGGCCGCCGGCCACGTCCTCGAAGGCCATCAGCAGCCAGCCCCCGCCCTCCCAGGAGTCGATCATCCGCGGCGCGGGGACGTGCGGGCCGAAGCTGCGGTTGACGGTCGCCTCGACGGCATACGTCGGGTGGACGGGGTGGTCGGTGGCGACGCCCTTGAGGAACACCGCCCGACCGTCCGCGAGCGCGGCCCGCACCGCGAGCCCCGGGCTGAACCCGGCCGCCTGCGTCGCCGCCGCGACCACCGGCGAGCCGAGCACGGACTCCACCGAGTCCCGGACGGCGGCCGGGAGTTCGCTCCAGGAGGGCCGCACGGAGGTGCGTGAGAAGAGGTCGTTCGAGGTCACAGCGCCTCCCGGCCCCGGGTGATTCGGTCGCCCGAGCGTAGTCCGGGGCGCGGCGGCGGATCCAGCGACTTCCCGTCGAGCGCCGCCCGTGAAGGCGAGGGCATCCCGGCGGCGGGCTCGGCCCCCGGTCCGGCGCCCTTAAATCGGGCGGCGGTCATCAGTCGGCAGACCTACCATTCAGCGCATTGGCGGCGACGTGTCCGCTCGCCCCGGAGAGGGAATCCCAGTGCCTGAGGTCATCGCAGTGATCAGCCTTGTCGAGCACGCCGTGTCGGCCGCCATGGCCCGCGTCCTGCCGCCCGAGCTGTCCGAGCGAGACCCACTCGTCCGACCCTCCGAGCACGCCGACTTCCAGTCGAACGTCGCCCTGTCGCTGGCCGCGCGGACCGGGCGCCCGCCGCGGGACCTGGCGCGGACGCTCCAGGGCGAACTGGCCGGTGGTGGGGCCATCTCGTCGAGCCTGTCCGGCCCCGGGTTCCTCAACCTGACGGTGGCGGACTCGCGGCTCTGGGAACAGGTCGTGGCCCGGCTCGCGGACCACCGGTCGGGCGTCGGCCTGCCGCTGGCCGGCACGCGCACCGTCATCGACTACTCGGCGCCGAACATCGCCAAGGAGATGCACGTCGGCCACCTGCGGACGACCGTGATCGGTGACTCGCTCGTCCGGGTGCTGACCTTCCTCGGCGGCGACGTCGTCCGGCAGAACCACCTGGGCGACTGGGGGACCCAGTTCGGCATGCTGATCCAGTACATCGACGAGCACCCCGAGGCGCAGTGGCGCGGCGGTGCCCGGGGCGCCGACGCCGGCGAGCAGGTCTCCGTGCTCGACGGTCTGTACCGGGCGGCACGGCAGGAGTTCGACGCCGACCCCGAGTTCGTCGAGCGTGCCCGGCGGCGGGTGGTGGCCCTGCAAAGTGGCGACGAGTCCACGCTGGCCGTGTGGCGGGAGCTGGTCTCGGTGTCCGCCCGGGCGTTCCAGCAGCTCTACGACCGGCTCGGAGTCCTGCTCACCGAGCAGGACTCCGCGGGCGAGTCGACGTACAACCCGTTCCTGGACGAGGTCGTCGAGGAACTGGTCGAGGCCGGCATCGCGGTCGACAGCGACGGCGCGCTGTGCGTGTTCTTCGACGACGTCACCGGCCCGGACGGCGAGCCGGTGCCGCTGATCGTCCGCAAGAAGGACGGCGGCTACGGCTACGCGGCCACCGACCTGGCCACCCTCCGCCACCGGATCCGGAAGCTCGAAGCGGACCGGATCCTGTACGTCGTCGACGCCCGGCAGTCCCTGCACTTCCGGATGGTCTTCGCCACCGCCCGCCGGGCCGGTTGGCTCCCCGACGGCGTCGAGGCCGTCCATGTGCCGTTCGGGACGGTGATGGGCCCCGGCGGCACCCCCTTCAAGACCCGTTCCGGCGGCACGGTGCGGCTCTCGGAGCTGCTGGACGCGGCGGTCGAGGGCGCCCGGGAGGCGATCGCCGAGAAGCCGCACGACCTGACCGGCGACGCGCTGGAGGACGTGATCCGGGCGGCCGGGATCGGCGCGGTCAAGTACGCCGACCTGTCGACCTCCCGGGCGAAGAACTACGTCTTCGACATCGCCCAGATGGTCGCGCTCCAGGGCGACACCGGCGTCTACCTGCAGTACGCCCACGCCCGGGTCCGGACCATCCTGAGCAAGGCTCCGGTGGAGGCCCTGGAGCAGCCGGTCGACACCACGCTGCCGCTGCACCCCGCGGAGCGTGCGCTGATCCTCCTGCTGGACGGCTTCGACGCCACCGTCCGCGAGGTCGCCCGGGAGCTGGAGCCGCACCGGCTCTGCGGGTACCTGTTCTCCCTGGCGAAGGCCCTCACGGACTTCTACGGCGCCTGCCCGGTCCTCAAGGCGGAGACGGCCGCGATGCGGGCGAACCGGGTGGCCCTGTGCCGTCTGACCGCGCGCACGCTGGCCCGTGGCCTGGACCTGCTCGGCCTCCAGGCCCCGGCCCGGATGTAACGGGTCGCTTCCCCGGCGGGCGGGACTATGCGCCCATTGGGGTCTCGCGCAGGGTCCTCATTGAGCGTGCGCAGCGCCGCGACGGGCGAGGGAAGTGCCCGACGGCCTCCGCGAACGACGTGGTCGGCGGCCAAAGCCGGTCGCCGACCAGGTGCCCTTGACGATCGTGAGTGCCGCGCCGGCGAACTCCCTCCCGGGAAGTCGACCTTGGGCACCTGCACCTCAGAGGGTTCGGCCATGTCGTGACTCACGGACGAAGCAATCGAACTTCGTAACGCTCAAATCCGCCCTCCGCCCCTGTGTGGGAGAACCCGACCTTGGCCAGCACGAGGCCAGAGGCCGAGTTGTCCGGGTGGTGTTTGGCCCGCACGACCGGAAGGCGCAATGCACCGAAGGCCAGGGCCAGGAGACGGGTTGCCGCCTCGGTGGCGTAGCCCTGGCCCCAGGCGTTCGGTCGCAGGAGGTAGCTCAGCGTGCCGGCACCATGGGCTATGCCCAGCTTGGCAATGCCCACCAGGTCGCTGGCGGCTTCAATGCCGAGGATGAAGTGCGTCCGAGGAGACAGTCCGGCCGCTACCACGGCCCGGCTGACGTAGATCCTGGCTTCATCCTCACTCATTGGGCTCCGGGCCAGATACCTGACCGACGCGGGACTGTAGATCCGCTGGAGAGCCTGCTCGTCCCCGGCCCGCAGTTCCCGCAGCCGGATCACATGCTCACCGCCGCCAAAGTGTCACCGAGGTCGGCGGCGGTCGGCCGATCAGCCGGCCCGGAGAGCAGCACGGGACGGAGCACGTCCTGAAGCTCCGGCCATGGCGTCGCCGGGGCAAGAGGCAGTTTCCCCGTGGCGATGGCGTCGCGCAGCCCATCGGGTCCGGCCTCCTTCCGGTCGATTCCGGCCCCCTGGTAATCGAGCGGCCAATCGCCGGTCGCGCAGGTCCAGAGCACTCCCGACAGGGCATACACCTCTGCAGCCGGTGACGTCTTGACCGGCTGCGGCCCGGCGGAGATCCAGGCGGCCAGCTCCGGTGCCATCAGATGCACCATGGCCCCCTGGAAGGAGGTCCAGGGCGTTGTCCCCTCCTGCCATGACCAGGCGAAGTCGATCAGCTTCACCTCGCTCTCGGTGTGGATGCCGTGCGACGGCTGCAAATCGCCGTGTACCCAGCTGGCGGCGTGGAGGCCGGCGACCGCGCGACATAGATCGACTGCTCCGGCGAGCGCGATCGGACGGCCTGCGGTTCCTTCTCGGGCGGCTCGGAAGACCTCCCAGGTAGATCGCCCAGCCAGCCACGGCGTGACGAACCAAACGGCCTCACCAGCTCGGCCTGCCGTGACCGTGTAGCCGGGAAGCTGATCCAGAACCGATGCCTCTCGCGCTGTCACCTCGGCGGCCCCCCCTGTCCCGAGCTTGATGGCGACAGCGGCCATGGGGCCGGTGGCTTTCCAGACGGCAGAGCCGCGTCGGTCGGTGATCTCCTTCAGCTCGACCGGCCCGCAGACAGCTTCCGCGGCCTTCACGGCTTCCGGGGGACAGGAAGCGAACTCGCCCATGCTCGTACTGCCTTCCACTCACAGGGGGTGTGCTCGAACACGTCGAGCCCATCGTCTTCGGCAGCGGCCAGTGCCGCAGCGAGATCGGGCGTGTCCTTCAGGAACTTCGGGTCTCGTGGGCGGACGGATGCCCGCACTGGCAGGAACGAGAACGGGGCCGGCGAAATGCTCTGGCCGAAGCGGTCCCGCTCCTGGACGCCCCTGGCGAACTTGCCGAACATCACGCCAACTGGCCCGTACAGGTTCTTGAGCGCCCAGTGTGGCCAGGTCATCAGCTCGCGGTGGTCGGCGTCAGTGGTTTGGCCGAGGATGACGATGTTCTCGCAGGTGAGGACACCGTTTGTTCTGCGCGCCAGGGGTCGGACCCACTCCGCAGCTTGAACCCCGGCGTAAAACAACTCGGCCTCGACGGCGTACTGGTGGGCGCCGGGAGCGATCCCGTATACGGTCCAGCCGGTCATGCCACGAGCCCGGGAGGGTTCGAGGAACGGGCAGTGCTCGGCCAGCGCGTTGACGTAGTCGGTCACGTTGACGCTACGCGGATTCTCTGACCTGGCCTCGATGAGGCGGAGCGCCCCGGCGGTAGGCCGGGGCGCTCCGCCCGTTGGGGCGGTGATCACCGGGTGGTCTTCTCCGGCACCACGTCATCGCCGTCACCGGGGCCGGGCTTGGGGCCGCAGTCCCACTCGGCCACCACGGTGCCGGTCTCCCGGTACTGCGCCAGGGCTTCGGTGTTGAGAGTGCCGTCGGCGTTCGTGAACCAGATCTCGGGGAGCGGCCCGTACGCCTCCTCGTACGCCTTCACCCAGGCGATGTGGCCGTGGCCGGCCCACGCAATGTGGGACAGCTCCTGCCCGGCGTGCGCGATGGTGAACTCGCGGTGTGCCTGGGTGTTCTGGGCGAGCACGTGCCACGTGGCGTCGATCGCCAGGGAGAACATCTCGGGCGCGGTCTGCCCAGCGTCGAACCGCTGGCCGGCGATCCTGAAGAACCTGCCCAACTCGACCAGCTCGGGGCTGGACTCGATAGTGGTGCTCATACACTTCCTCCAACAGGTTGGTGGTGCCGCATCCGGCCGGACAGCCGGTATCGGCCTAGACGCTCGGTGATGTCTTCGACGCTAGGGAGAACGACCAGCGGCCCTCTACGAAGTTGCGACTAGTTGCGAGTCGGTCACCCGAGGGCGTCAATGGCGGCCGTGATCACCGCACGAGCGTTCGCTCCGTAGACGGCCATCCGGGACAGCTCGGTGAAGGTCTGGGCGTACATCGCCACTTCGTGGGGTTGCGTCAGCCGCAGGTGGCCGGAGACCAGCTCGACGGAGGTCTGGGCGTCATCGAACATGTAGAAGTCCTCGGCCGGCGACCGGCTGCGGCCGTGCTGCAACGGGATCACGCCGAAGCTCACGTTCCCGAGCGTGCTGATCGTGATCAGGTGCCCGAGCTGCCCCGCCATCGCGTCGGTGTCGCAGACGCTGCCTCGAAGGACCGACTCCTCAACGACAAGCGCGAACGTCCGAGTTCCGGAGAACAGCATGCGCTGGCGCTCCATGCGGGCATCGACAGCGGCTTCGACACCGTCCACGGTCACGCGAGCGCGCTGAACGGCCTGGAGTACAGCAGTGGTGTAGGCCCGCGTCTGGAGCATCCCTGGAATGACCCTGCTGGCGTAGACACGGAACATCCGAGTCCGCTCGTAGAGCGAGTAGACCGCTTCCTGGGCCGGGCGGAGTCCCGCACGCTCCATGCGTCGCCATTCGACGTACATGGACTCGATGGCGCGGGACGCCGTGATCAGGGCCTCGGCCTGGTCGTCGGCTCCGCAGGCGCGGCACCAGGCCCGAATGTCAGCGTCGGTCGGGGCCGCCTGCCCGCTCAGCAGTCTGGAGGTTTTGGACGGGTGCCAGCCACACCGGGCAGACAGCTCTCGGCCGGTGATTCCCGAAGCCTTGAGCACGTCTTCGAGACGTTCCGCGAGTGCCTTCCGGGCAGCGACAACGCTTGATGACGGCGAATACGACATGGTGGGCTGGCTGTCGGGGGTGCAGTAGCGACGGAGTGAGGTTCAGACGTTGTACTTCTCGTGTGGCGTCGCGCTGGCCCATACCGCCTCGAACGCCTCGGCACACAACTGCACCGCGGCCGGGTCCTCACTCAGCTCGCCTCCCAAGGAGTCGCCGTCACCCGAGAAGTGACCCCAGCGGACGAGCCGGCCGTCGAACAGCCAGAAGTCGTTGCCGGGCAAGGCGAGGTCCGAGGCGTTGCGCCGGGGCAGCCACCGGACCTCTTCGCCCGCTGCCACGTTGGGGAACGTGACGTCGTACTCGTAGCGGATGTAGTCGCTCACCGGCTCAGACACGATGCGAGCCCGGCGAATCGCCACACCCCGGCCCGTCGCCTCGGCGATCACGTCCAGCCATGGCCGCCACCATGAGTCGCGGTCGCTGGGATCGAGCCGGTGCCCCGCCTTCCAGGCGATGAAGGCGGGGTCGTCCTGCATGTAGCCGTCGCGCATCTCCAGGTGGACGGCCGAGCGCTGAGTCTTTCTCAGCAGCTCGTCAATCTTCGCCGCGCTCAGCGACATCCAGTGCCTCCCTCAAGGCCCGTGCCAGCCGCACGGGCACCCGGACCACGGTCTCGTGGTCGGGAATGTTACCCACCGTCAGGCACTCGGCTTCGGTGTCTGCGTCGATCTTCCAGCCCTGGATGACGAGGTCAAAGGTGTCCTCATCGACCCACACGGTCGGAGAATCGCCGTCCGGGGAGTTGGGGTCCTTCGCGATGAACCGTAGCGACACGGTGCCCTCCGAGGATCGTGGGTTGCGAGATCTTGCGCAGTTCCCACCCATGGTGGCCCTGCGAGAGCCGGGCTGTCCGGGGTTCGAGCAACTTGACCCGTGAGGAGCAACGACAACGACGTTGACCGAACGGGTGGTCCTTGTCCGTGCGGGCGTTCGTCTGTCCGGTGGCCCCTTGCGCCTCGCAAGGGGCCACCGGGTGGGCGTCAGGCGACGAAGTGGTCGAACTCGCCGGCCTTCACACCGAGGAGGAAGGCGGCCCACTTGCGAGGGGTGGTGCGGACGATGATGTCGCCGGTGTCGGGATCGCGGATCTCGACCATGTCGTCGGCGGTGCGGACTTCGAGGGACTCGTTGGCATCGCCGCTGAGTGAGGCCTTCTGCCAGTCGTTCATGCTTGCCAGCCCTTCAGATCGGTGTACGTGGTCCGGCGGCCCCTTGCGAACGAGCAAGGGGCCGCCGGAACGATTCGGTTAGGCGGTGAAGTGGTCGAACTCGCCGCGCTTGACGCCTTCAAGCCAGAGGGCGAACTTCTTGGGCGTGGTGACGACGATCGAGTCGGGGGCGTCGGACTCGCGGATCTCGATCAGGCCGGCACTGTTGGTGGAGACCTCGACGGAGTTGCCGCCGTCCTGACTGCTGCTGGTCGACTTCTGCCAGTCGTTCACGCTCATCAGCCTTTCAGATCGGTGGACTTGGTCCGGCTGCCCCCGCGCACCCTGCGAGGGGCAGCCGGAACGATTCGTCTAGGCGCCGTGGTGATCGAACTCGCCGGCCCGGATGTCGTGCAGGAAGACCGCCCACCTGCGTGGGGTGGTGCGGATGATGACGTCGGGGGCGTCAGATTCTCGTATCTCGACCATGCCGTCGACGGCGCGTACTTCGATGCACTCGTTGGCCTCCCCGCTCAGTGATGACTTCTGCCAGTCGACCATGCCTTGCTAGCCTTTCAGATTCGTCATTATCTGATGAATGAACGCGCGGGATTCCTCGGGTGTGAGCGCCTTTTCGGCCGTCTCCGAATTGATGCCCCGGTAGGTCTCTAGATCCGCTGTGGAGTGGACGAAATGTGGGCCTTGACTGAGGTCGATCTGGACGATATCCAGCTCCGGAACGGCTCCCGTGGCGAAATAGAGGCTCTCGCCGGATCCTGGGAACGTGTCCACGTCGAATGGAATTGCGCGGATCTCGACCCCGGGGCGCTCGGAGTCCTCCAGCAGGCTCCCGAGCTGGTCGCGCAGGACATCTGGGCCGCCGAACTGCATGCGCAGGGCAGCCTCGTGGATGAAGGCGGTGTAGGGCTTGAGCGTGAGGACCTGCTGGCGCTCGACGCGAAATGCCGTGCGGGTGTTGACCTCGTGCCGGGGCAGCGGTGGACGGAGGCGGGCGAAAACCGCCGACGCGTAGCGACTGGTCTGGAGAAGGCCTGGGATGAAGGTCGTGTGCAGGATGGTGAGCGATTCGGCGTGATGCTCCATCTCGGCAATGTCGATGATCCCACTGGGAACTCTTCCTTGGAAGCTGTCCCACCAGTATTTGCGGCGATCATTGGTCATGGCGACGAGTGCGGCGACCAGATCGGAGTTCATGCACTTGCTGGCGATCGCCCAGGAGTGCAGACGGTCGGCGCTGATGCCCGACTTGCCGTTCTCCATCTGTGAAATTTTGGGCACATCGGTGCCAAGAGCTGCCGCCATGGCCTTGGGGGTCATGCCCGCGTGCTCGCGCATCTTTCGCAGCTCGATGCCGAGGCGTTGCTGGCGCACGGTTGGTGACAAGCGTGGTGGCATGCCGATTTCCCCTCGGTCGGAGCTTCCGGTGAAGTCTGCCGCTCCCGTGCCAGAGGGTCCACCCGAACGGACGCCTGCCAGGGGCGGGTCCCTCGATGGGGTGAATATGTACCGACGCAGTAGCAAATCTTCTACCGCGACTCTAGCGTCGTTCCCACAAAGCTTGCTGACGTATCGCCAGACATCTCGAAGTGCACCCTGGATGGAACGAGCACAGGCTGCCGACGCCTGTCCTCGTTCCATCGTCGGCGGGGGTAGGCCACGAGTGGATGGGCCCGTCATCAATGCCCTCACCTCAACTGGACTGGAGACAGTCGATGTTGCTCCCGCTCCTTCGCCCGGTCGACTCCGACCCGGCTGTCGAGTTCAGGCTCGACCTCTTCCCGCCGGCCCTGCCGGAGATCGTCGGGGCGCTCCGCCGCCTTCTGCGCGACACCCTCCGCAGCATCGACCTCGACCCCGACGCCCCCTGCCTCGTCCTCTCCGAGCTGGTCACCAATGCCCTGGTCCACGGCGACGGACCGCCGACCGTCGTGCTCGAACTCCGGTGCGGCAGGCTCTACATCGCCGTCTCGGACGCCTCCGCCGCCCCCGTCGTCCGCCCGGATCCGAACGACTCCCGTACAAGCGGACGGGGGCTTGACCTCGTGGCTGCGCTTGCCGATGAGTGGGGTGTGAAACTCATCGGGTCGTACGGCAAAGCGGTGTGGGCCGTGGTGGCGGTCGGCGGCTGATGGGTGTCTTCCTGCTGGCCGGGCTGCTGGTGTCGGTGCTCTTCGTCGGCATCGTCGCGCAGCTCATCGCGAGCCGTCAGCCGCGTGAAAGGCGCTCCACCAGGCGGGACTTGGCCGCCGGCCACTCGTCCGCCAGCATCGAGAAGTAGGCGCTGTCGCGCCAGACCCCGTTGGCCCGCAGCTTCTCCCGACGGTGGATGCCCTCGTACTGGGCCCCCAGTCGCAGGATCGCGTTGCGGGAGCGGTCGTTGAGCGCGTCCGTCTTCCAGAACACCCGGCCCATGCCCAGGTCCTCGAAGGCGTGGACGAGCAGCAGCAGCTTGGCCTCCGTGTTGATCGCCGTCCGCCAGGCCGACCGGGCGTACCAGGTGCCGCCGATCTCGACCAGCTCGTCCTGGGCGCTGAAGTCGTAGTACCCGGTGATGCCGACGGCCCGCCCGCTCGCGAGGTCGATCACGGCGAACTTCACGGCGGTGCCGGCCGTCACCTCGGCCAGGCGGACGTCGAGGATCTCGCCCAGCGCCTCCTCCGTCGTCGGCGGGTGGAACGGGATCCAGCGCCAGACGTCCGGGTCGGGGCCGACGGTGGCCCACAGGTCGCCGAGGTGGTCCCGGCTCAGCGGCTCCAGGCGGACGTGGCGGCCGGTCAGGGTCACGGGGGCAGGCAGCTTCGCAGTCATGATCCAGAAAGTAGCCAAACTCTGCACTAGATGCAAGGGATTATTGAACTAGTGCAGAACCAAAATGCCAAGAAGAAGGCCCTGCGGGACGCAGTGTCCCGCAGGGCCTCGCACACTCAGGCTCAGACGAACGAGTTGATCTGGATCGTCTCGTACCGGCCCGGGCCGACGCCGATGGCGGAGATCGGGGCGCCCGACATCTCCTCCAGCGCCTTCACGTAGGCCTGCGCGTTCTTCGGCAGGTCGGCGAAGGTCTGGGCCTTGCTGAGGTCCTCGGTCCAGCCCGGCAGCGTCTCGTAGATCGGCTTGGCGTGGTGGAAGTCGGACTGGTTGTACGGGAGCTCCTCGACGCGCTTGCCGTCGATCTCGTACGCGACGCAGACCGGGATCTGCTCCCAGCCGGTCAGCACGTCCAGCTTGGTGAGGAAGAAGTCGGTCAGGCCGTTGACCCGGGTCGCGTAGCGCGCGATCACGGCGTCGAACCAGCCGCAGCGGCGGTCACGGCCGGTGGTCACACCGCGCTCGCCGCCGATGCGGCGCAGCGCCTCGCCGTCGGCGTCCAGCAGCTCGGTCGGGAACGGGCCCGAGCCGACGCGGGTGGTGTACGCCTTCAGGATGCCGATGACCCGGTCGATCTTGGTCGGGCCGATGCCGGCACCGGTGCAGGCGCCACCGGCGGTCGGGTTCGACGAGGTCACGAAGGGGTACGTGCCGTGGTCGACGTCCAGCAGGGTGCCCTGGCCGCCCTCCAGGAGGACGACCTTGTTCGCCTTGAGCGCCTCGTCGAGCACCAGGGTGGTGTCGGCCAGGAACGGCTTGATCTTCTCCGCGTAGCCGAGGTACTCCTCCAGCACCAGCTCGGCGGGGATGGCACGGCGGTTGTACAGCTTGACCAGCAGCTGGTTCTTGTCGTGCAGCGCCGCTTCGATCTTCTGCTGCAGGATCGACTCGTCGAAGAGGTCCTGGACCCGGATGCCGACACGGTTGATCTTGTCCGCGTAGGTCGGGCCGATGCCGCGGCCGGTGGTGCCGATCCGGCGCTTGCCCAGGAAGCGCTCGGTGACCTTGTCCAGGGTGCGGTGGTACGGCGTGATCAGGTGGGCGTTGCCCGAGATCAGCAGCTTGGAGGTGTCGATGCCGCGCTCGTTCAGCCCGCTGAGCTCGGAGAGCAGCACGCCCGGGTCGATGACGACGCCGTTGCCGATCACCGGAGTCACATTCGGGCTGAGGATGCCGGAAGGCAGCAGGTGCAGGGCATACTTCTGGTCGCCGATGACCACCGTGTGACCGGCGTTGTTGCCGCCCTGGTAGCGAACGACGTAGTCGACGGAGCCGCCGAGGAGGTCGGTCGCCTTCCCCTTGCCCTCGTCCCCCCACTGAGCGCCAACGAGCACGAGTGCCGGCACAGGCGTACACCCCTTCCGGTTGGGGCATCCTGCGAAAGCCGCAGTCTGCCCCGAGATAGACGAAGCCCCTGGCGCAATAGCGCAAGGGGCTCTTGCACCGAGAGATTACCTGAGGAAGGACCGGTCGTGTCGTCCCTGTCCACGCCCGCGAGCGGCGGCCCCGAACCGCTCCTCCTGCTCCTCGACCCGGCGGCCCGGCAGACCGACGGCGAGTCCGTGCGGATCGCGAGGGACGTCCTGTGCGGAGGGGCGGACGCCAAGGTGGCCTATCCGGAGAGCCCTTCCGAACTGGACCGGGTGCTTTCGCACCGGGGTCGGCGCCGACCGGTGGTGATCGGCTCCGACCTGGCGATGCAGCGGGTGCTCCAGGCCCTCTACCGCCAGCGTGAGCTGGGTGCGGACCCGGTGGGCATGGTTCCGGTGGGGCGCTCGGACGAGCTGGTGGCGGCCCGTGCGCTCGGTGTGCCGGGCGAGCCGGTGCCGGCCGCGCGGGCGGTGCTCGCGGGGGTGCCGCGCAAGCTGGACCTGCTGGTGGACGACGGCGGTGGAGTGGCGCTCGGCGGGGTGCGGATCTCGGGCGGCGGGGCGCGCCGGACGGTGAGCCGTACGAGTGGCTGGCGTTCGCTATGGGCGAAACTGGCTGCGGCCGAGCAGGGGACCTCACTCACGATCGAGCCCGGCAAGGGCGAGCACGGCGCCCGGCTCCGGGTCGAGGCGGACGGCCGGCTGCTCGCGGACGTCCACCGGCCGGTCAGGGTGGTCGAGGTGAGCCTGCCGGGCGGGGAGGCGACCGGCGCCGGCGTGATGGAGGTCGTGGTCCGCACGCCCGGCGCACTCGTGCGCGCCCGGGCGGCGACCGTCTCGGTGACGGGGCGCGGGTTCGGCTACGAGGCGGACGGTCACCCGGTCGGCCCGGTCCGGGTCCGGACCTGGACGGTGCACCCGGGCGCCTGGGGGCTCCTGCTCCCGGCCGGCTGAGGAGGGGCACGCCCGCCGGAGGGCGGACGGGCACGTCCTGAACCCCCACCGAGCCCCCAGTGAGCCCCCGCCGGAGCCCCACCCGACCCCGCCCGACCCCGCCCGACCCCGCCCGACCCCCGCCCGGCCCCCCGTCACACCGCCGTTCCGCCCCGTCGGCCCCTCGGGTGAGCAGGCTCACGTTGCCCGCCGTTCACCTGCGGGTCGTCCGCACACGGAATGCCTCAACGGGCGCGAACCGCAAGGCCAAGCGCCCCTTCGTCGAATTCCACCACCCCGAAATCCGCCCCTGGTAAGGGGTTTTGTCTACGCGCGTTGCCGACCGATCGCCCAACAATCCCCGCCTCCCCGGTTCCGGAAGCCTGTGCCAACTGCCCTAGACTCGAAGGCGTGCCACGTGGTGACGGAAGACTCAACCACGATCTTCTTCCCGGTGAGAAAGGCCCCCAGGACGCTTGCGGCGTCTTCGGTGTCTGGGCTCCCGGCGAGGAGGTCGCCAAGCTCACGTTCTTCGGCCTTTACGCCCTGCAGCACCGCGGTCAGGAATCCGCGGGCATCGCAGTGAGCAACGGCTCCCAGATTCTCGTCTTCAAGGACATGGGACTCGTCTCCCAGGTCTTCGACGAGGCCTCCCTGGGGTCGTTGCACGGGCATATCGCCGTCGGACACGCCCGCTACTCGACCACCGGTTCCTCGGTCTGGGAGAACGCCCAGCCGACCTTCCGCGCGACCGTTCACGGTTCGCTGGCCCTCGGGCACAACGGAAACCTGGTGAACACCGCCGAACTGGCGGCCATGGTCGCCGAACTGCCCGGAGAGGAGCACGTCTCCCGCTCGGGCCGCTCGGCCGCGACCAACGACACCGATCTGGTGACGGCCCTGCTCGCCGGGCACCCGGACCTCTCCATCGAGGAGACGGCCAAGCTCGTCCTGCCCAAGGTCAAGGGCGCGTTCTCGCTGGTCTTCATGGACGAGCACACGCTCTACGCCGCCCGCGACCCGCAGGGCATCCGCCCGCTGGTGCTCGGCCGGCTGGAGCGCGGCTGGGTGGTCGCCTCCGAGACGGCGGCGCTGGACATCTGCGGCGCCTCCTTCATCCGCGAGGTCGAACCCGGCGAACTCATCGCCATCGACGAGAACGGCATGCGGACCTCCCGCTTCGCCGAGGCCAAGCCCAAGGGCTGCGTCTTCGAGTACGTCTACCTGGCCCGCCCCGACACCTCCATCGCCGGTCGCAACGTGCACCTCTCCCGCGTGGAGATGGGTCGCAAGCTGGCCGCCGAGGCGCCCGTCGACGCGGACCTGGTGATAGCGACCCCGGAGTCCGGCACGCCCGCCGCGATCGGCTACGCCGAGGCCAGTGGCATCCCGTACGGCTCGGGCCTGGTGAAGAACGCCTACGTGGGCCGCACCTTCATCCAGCCCAGCCAGACCATCCGTCAGCTCGGCATCCGGTTGAAGCTCAACCCGCTGCGCGAGGTCATCCAGGGCAAGCGCCTGGTGGTCGTGGACGACTCGATCGTCCGTGGCAACACCCAGCGCGCCCTGGTGAAGATGCTCCGGGAGGCCGGCGCGGCCGAGGTCCACATCCGGATCTCCTCGCCGCCGGTCAAGTGGCCGTGCTTCTTCGGCATCGACTTCGCCACCCGCGCGGAGCTGATCGCCAACGGCATGACCATCGAGGAGATCGGCCGCACGCTCGGTGCGGACTCGCTCTCCTACATCTCGATCGACGGCATGATCGAGGCCACCAAGCAGCCGAAGGACCGGCTCTGCCGGGCCTGCTTCGACGGTGAGTACCCGATGGAGCTGCCCGACCCGGCGCTGCTCGGCAAGCTCCTGCTGGAGGCCGAGATCAAGGGCGGCCAGCAGCCGCCCGCGGTCCGCGGCAAGCCGACCAGCGGCAGTGACCTGGACGGCGTCCAGTCCCTGCTCGGCGGAGCGGGCGCGGCCGACGCCCTGCGACGCCCGTAACGACCTGACGGTGGGGTCCCGGAACCCGGGGCCCCACCGCTGTTCCAACCCCCACTGACCCGAAAGGGCCGCACCGCAGTGACCACGAACCAGAACGGCGCCACCTACGCCGCCGCCGGCGTCGACATCGAGGCGGGCGACCGCGCCGTCGAGCTCATGAAGCAGTGGGTGAAGAAGGCGAGCCGCCCCGAGGTGGTCGGCGGCATCGGCGGCTTCGCCGGGCTCTTCGACGCGTCCGCCTTCAAGCGCTACGAGCGGCCGCTGCTGGCCTCGGCCACCGACGGCGTGGGCACCAAGGTCGCCATCGCCGCCGCCATGGACAAGCACGACACCATCGGCCACGACCTGGTCGGCATGGTCGTGGACGACCTGGTGGTGTGCGGCGCCGAGCCGCTGTTCATGACCGACTACATCTGCGTCGGCAAGGTCGTCCCGGAGCGGGTCGCCGCGATCGTCAAGGGCATCGCGGAGGGCTGCGCGCTGGCCGGCTGCGCCCTGGTCGGCGGCGAGACCGCCGAGCACCCGGGCCTGCTCGGCCCGGACGAGTACGACGTCGCGGGCGCCGGCACCGGCGTGGTCGAGGCGGACGCCCTGCTGGGCGCCGAGCGCGTCCGCGCGGGCGACGTGGTGATCGCGATGGCCGCCTCCGGCCTGCACTCCAACGGCTACTCGCTGGTCCGCCACGTGCTGCTGAACGAGGCCGGCTGGAAGCTGGACCGCAAGGTCGAGGAGTTCGGCCGCACGCTCGGCGAGGAGCTGCTGGAGCCGACCCGGATCTACTCGCTGGACTGCCTGGCGCTCACCCGGGCCACCGAGGTCCACGCCTTCTCGCACGTCACCGGCGGCGGCCTGGCGGCCAACCTCGCGCGGGTGATCCCGGAGGGCCTGCACGCCCGCCTGGACCGCGGCACCTGGACCCCGCTGCCGGTCTTCCAGACCGTCGCCGAGGTCGGCAAGGTGTCCACCCTGGAGATCGAGAAGACCCTGAACATGGGTGTCGGCATGGTCGCGGTCGTCCCGCCGCACTCGGTGGACGTCGTGCTGTCGATCCTGGAGGACCGCGGCGTCGAGGCCTGGCTGCTCGGCGACATCGTGGACCGCTCCGGCGAGCACGAGGGCGGCGCGGCGCTCTACAACGCGTACGAGGGCTTCACGGCCGGCTGAGCACGGCCGCACGCCCGCACGGCCGCGAGGCCGCACGGACACCTGGGAAGGGCCCCTCCGGCGATCGCCGGAGGGGCCCTTCGCGGTACCGGCCGACGCGCGCCGGGGCAGCCGGGAGCGTACGGACGGTCGAAGACGTGGCACCCCGCCGCGGGAACGCCGAAAACCGGCCCGGCGCTCTGGGCGCTCGGGCCGGTCAGGCCAGACTGTGACTACGCGCGGCGGCGGGCCTGCGAGGGCCCGGTACCCGACGTGCTGTCATCGTCCTCGTCGTCGTCGGCGTAACGAGCCGCGTATTCCGCGTAGGGGTCGTCGTCCTCTTCTTCCTCGATCGGCTCAGGCTCGATCGAGGCGGTAGAGGGCGATACGCCCAGCTCGTTGGACAGACGATTGGCGTCGAACCCGCCGCTGTTGTACTTCAGCTCGCGGGCGACCTTCGTCTGCTTGGCCTTGGCCCGGCCGCGCCCCATGGGTCGACCCCCTCAACGATGGGGCTCACGGCCCCGAGTCTGACACGTGTTCATGATCAAGAGCGGCCTGCCCGAATGGGGAGAACCGTCCCTTGGAGCATTAACGGTACCTGTTTCTGCCGCTGGACGGTACGTCGTCGGTGTGACGTGGCGCGCACCGGCCGCACCCAAGACCAGGTCTTCCCAGGTCACGGGAGGTTTTGCGGCAGTTTGCACGCTGTCCGGAGGTAGCTGAGGTCCGTTGTTCCGGGATCGATTATCCCCCCAAGGGGGATGTTGGATCACCCGATCGGGTGCAGAAGTGAGAATCCGGTTCCACATTGTGATGCGCGGGGGACGAGCCGCCCCCGCCCCCGCCGGCGGGCCGGGAGGTGTGCCCCGGCCCCGCCGGCGGGGCCGGAAAGGAGGGGGCCGCCCCCCGGTCCCCACGGATCCCGTGACGCACCGGCGGGCGGCCCCGGCCGCGCGGGGGTCAGCCCCGGCGGGCGCCCGGCAGCAGCACCGAGCGGAGCGCGCTGATCTCGCGCATCCGCTTCTCGGCGAGCCGGTCGGCGGCGACGGCCGGCGGGACGCCGTCGGCGGCCGCCCGGGTGAAGATCTCCAGGGTGGTGTCGAAGATCCGGGTGGCCTTGTTCTTGGCCCGCTCGAAGTTGAAGCCCTCGATCTCGTCGGCGACCTGGATCACGCCGCCGGAGTTCACCAGGTAGTCCGGTGCGTAGAGGATGCCGCGGTCGGCGAGGTCCTTCTCGACACCGGGGTGGGCGAGCTGGTTGTTGGCCGCGCCGCAGACGACGGAGGTGCCGAACTCGCCGAGCGTGCCCACGGTGGCGTCGGTGAGGGCGCCGCCGAGGGCACAGGGGGCGTAGACGTCCAGCTTGCTCTGCAGCAGGGCGGCGCTGTCGGCCACCACCTCGACCTCCGGGTGGGCGGCGCGCACGCGGTTCACGGCGGCCTCGGAGACGTCGGTGATGACGACGGTGGCGCCGTCCGCGACCAGGTGGCCGACCAGGTAGTGGCCGACCTTGCCGACGCCGGCCACGCCGACCCGCTTGCCGCGCAGGGTCGGCTGGCCCCAGCGGGCCTGGGCGCTGGCGCGCATGCCCTGGAAGACGCCGAAGGCGGTCAGGATGGAGGAGTCGCCGGCGCCGCCGTTCTCGGGCGAGCGGCCGGTCACGAACTCGGTCTCGCGGGCGATGACGTCCATGTCCTGAACGTAGGTGCCGACGTCGCAGGCGGTGATGTAGCGCCCGCGCAGGGACTCGACGAAGCGGCCGTAGGCCCGCAGCATCGCCTCGTTCTTATCCTTGTTCGGGTCGCCGATGATGACGGCCTTGCCGCCGCCGAGGTCGAGCCCGGCCAGCGCGTTCTTGTACGACATCCCGCGGGACAGGTTCAGCGCGTCCTCCAGGGCCGCCTCCTCGGAGGCGTACGGGAAGAAGCGGGTGCCACCGAGGGCCGGGCCCAGTGCGGTGGAGTGGATGGCGATGATCGCCTTGAGGCCGGAGCTGCGGTCGTGGCAGAGGACGACCTGCTCGTGGCCGTCGCCGGGGGCGGCGCCGTCCTGTTCGGTACGGAAGATCCTGCTGAGCACTCCGGGTGCGGGGTACGCGGCGGATGCGGTCTGTACGTCGGTCACTGTGGTGACTCCAGTATCCGAGGCCCGCTGCTGTGGTGCGGGCGCCTAAGGCGAAGCGTAGTCGCGCGGGCGTCCTCGATCTGCCCTCTTGTACGAGCTTGCGCAGCTTGTCCGCGTGGTGAGACGGGGGCGGCCGCGGTGCGTTCCCGAACGGCTCCTGGCCGAAGCCCTCCCGAGCGGGGGCCGGTGCGTGCGACGATGCAGAACGTGACCGTCGTGCGCACCTCCGTACTGCCGCCCTACGCCGCCCACCTGCGGGTCTACGAGCCGCTGGCCGCCTTCCCGGAGCCCGAGCGGGCGCGCTGGCAGGCCTATGCCGCGGCGCACGGGCCGGACGCCGCGGAGGCGGGCCGACCGGTGGCCGCGGCGGCGCTGGAGGAGCAGCGGGCGGCGCTGGCGGAGCTGGTCGGCCGCACGCCCCGGGCGCTGCCGGAACGGGAGAGCGAGCGGGCCTTCGTCCGGTCGGTGGACGGGGTGCTGTACGTCTGTCCGTGGGCGACCAGGCTGCGCACCTGGCAGGCGCTGGACGAACTGCGGGCGGCGGCGCCGGTGGCGCTGCTGGACACCGCGCTGCCGCCGGCCACCCGGGCGGCCGCGGAGGCGGACCGGGAGCGCTGGCGGGCCGAGCACCCGGACGCCCGGCCGTGGATCGTGACCAGCCGGTGGGAGGTGCCGGTGCGCTGGTTCCTGCCGTTCGGGGAGGAGGACCGCTGCTTCGTGCCGGCGGGGGAGGCCGGCGACGCGGCGGTCCCGGACGCGGACGCGGGTGCGGCCGATGCCGTCGGTGCCGCGGCCGGGGGGCTCGGCAAGGAGGGGAAGGGGGAGCAGGCGGCGCTGTTCTACCTGACGCCGATGGCGCAGGCGCGCCGCCGGGTGGCCCGGGCCTACCGGGCGCTGCGCGAGGCCGTGCCGGAGGGGGACCTGGCGCGCGGGGCGGAACTGGTGGGGCGGTGGCTGGAGGAGTTCCACCCGCGTTCGCTGGTGGAGTTGGACTACGGGGGGCTGGTGCACCTGCTGGGGCCGGCGGAGCTGCTGGCGGACCGTTCGGCGGGGGAGCTGGAGGACGGTCTGCGCGCGCTGCGGGCCGGCGAGGCGGCGGAGGCGCTGCGGGCGTACGAGGAGCTGACGGTGCGCTGGCGGCGGGTGCTGGCGCTGCGGTACGCGAACTGAGCCCGCGGGAGGGGTCGGTCCGGCCCGCGGGGAGGTGCCCGGAGGGGCTGTCGCGGGCCGGCCGATGGGGCGTCAGCGCTGGCCGGGCGGGGTGTCGGTGGTACTTGTAAGACTGTAAGAGTCCTACGGCCCGAGCCGTATGACCAAGGTCCTGGTTCGGGTCAATAGCTGTCGAACGTGACACTACTCACCGTTGACGCGAACTTACCCCTATGTGCAAAAATGGGACAACCAGCCCAACTTCACGTGAGCGTGCCCACTTTTGGGTGGTTCTGGAGTCGATGCGTGCTTTGCGGGAAAACGGAGGGTCTGGTCCCTCCGTAACCGGATGTCACTATAAGGTGACTGCCCGTTATGGGGTAGTCCATCGCCATCCGTCGGCCTTGAACCCGTGAGGGGTCAATTTTGGCGGTTTGGTCGATAGGGCTGGACGGATGGTGTAGTTGTAGACACCAGGACAAGCCGTTCGTCCTATAACCGACTCGGCCCGTCTATGCCATTTCGGGCATCGCGGGCCAAGGTGCAGAATTTGAAGGATAGAACCGCCCTGGTTCGGTTCTCCCGAGGAGGCCGCTCATGACCGCTCGTACCCCTGATGCTGAACCCCTGCTGACGCCGGCAGAGGTCGCCACCATGTTCCGCGTGGACCCGAAGACGGTTACCCGCTGGGCCAAGGCAGGCAAGCTGACGTCCATTCGCACGCTTGGCGGGCACCGTCGTTACCGCGAGGCGGAGGTGCGCGCCCTGCTGGCCGGTATTCCCGCCCAGCGAACCGAGGCCTGATAGGCCGAAGGCTCTTTCAAAGGGGCCGCTTACCGGACTCCGCCGGGTCCGGTAAGCGGCCCCTTTGCATGCCCGCACGCACTCCCGGAGATCATGCCGGGCGTCCGGAATGTTGAACTCCGGATAACGATTCGAGACTCCTGGGGCGGGGGGGATATACAGTTCATAGCTGTGCAATTTTACATATTAAATTAGCGCCCCCTGGGGAGGGGTGCCCCATGCCCGATCTCGGGAAAAGATAAGTGACGACGATCACACGGATCGTGACTTGTGGTCTAGACCTAGCCAGGGGTAGCGGGTGGCCCGACAAAAGCGAGAGGCCCGGAACCAGACGGTTCCGGGCCTCTCGGCTACGGCGATCCTGACGGGACTTGAACCCGCGACCTCCACCTTGACAGGGTGGCGAGCTAACCAACTGCTCCACAGGACCAGAGTGTTCCTATCTTGTTCACCCGCTTGCTGCGCTGCGAACAAGACAGACTCTAACCCATGGTGGGCCCCCAGGTCGAACTGGCTCCTGAGGGCCCCGCCCAGCTCAGAGCGTGGCCCTGGCGGCCTCCATCGCCTTCGTGATCCGCTTCTCGGAGACGGGGGTCGGCGTACCCAGTGACTGGGCGAAGAAGCTGACCCGCAGCTCCTCGATCATCCAGCGGATCGCCAGCACCTCCGGGGAGGGCTGCTGCCCGGCCGGCACGGCCGCCAGCAGCTCCCCGTACTCCTGCTGCACCTGCTGCACCTTCAGCAGCTGCTGGGCGTCCCGCTGCGGGTGGTTGGGCAGCGCCTCCAGCCGGCGGTCCACCGCCAGCAGGTAGCGCTTGAGGTCCGGCAGCCGCCGCCAGCCGGTCTCGGTCACGAAGCCCGGGTACACCAGCGACGCCAGGTGCAGCCGGATGTCGTTCACCGCCGTCAGCAGCACCGGGCTGCTCACCGCCTTCAGCCGGGTCGACGCCTTGTGGAAGGCGATCAGCGCGGTGGCCGTCTTCAGGGTGGTGTCCGCCGAGAGGTCGTAGAGGTCGGCCCGGACCTTGTCGTGCAGCTTGTCGAAGGCCGCCTCGTCCCAGGCCGGCCCGCCGGCCGAGGCCATCAGCCGATCGGTGGCGCAGGCCACCACGTCCTCGAACAGGGCCGGGACCGAGCCGTGCGGGTTGTACGAGAGCGCGAGCTTCGCCTGGTTGCCCAGCCGGCCCTGGATCGACTTGGCGGGCGAGGTGGTGGTCAGCATCAGCAGCCGCCGGGTGCCCTCCCACATCGCCTGGGTCTGCGCCTGCGGGGTGTCGAAGAGCTTGATCCCGACCGCGTCCCGCTCGTCCACCAGCGCCGGGTAGGCGCGCAGCGAGTGGCCGCGCGAGCGCTGCTCGAAGGTGCGCTGGAGCACCGGCAGCGAGGCCGGCCAGGCGGTCAGTCCGGACTGCTCGATGCCCTGGCCCGAGGCGGCGGAGGAGAGCGTCTCCTTGAGCTTGGGCTTCAGCTGCAGCCGCAGGTCCTCCAGGTCCTTGGACTCGGCGAGCTTCTTGCGCCCGTCGACCACCCGGAAGGTCACCCGGAGGTGGTCCGGTACCCGCTCGTCGTCCCAGGCCTCCGGCGGGACGGTGATCGCCGTCATCCGCTTGAGGATGTGCTCCAGGGTGGGCAGCAGGGGCTCCTGGCGGTCCTTCACCTGGCGCAGGGCGGCCTTGGCGAAGTCCGGGGCCGGGACGAAGTTGCGGCGGATCGCCTTGGGCAGCGCCCGGATGTAGGCGGTGACCAGCTCCTCGCGCAGGCCGGGGATCTGCCAGTCGAAGCCCTCGGCGGTGACCTGGTTGAGCACCGGGAGCGGGATGTGGACGGTCACGCCGTCCGCGTCGCTGCCCGGTTCGAACTGGTAGGTCAGCTTGAAGCGGAGCTTGCCCTGCTGCCAGTAGTCCGGGTAGTCCGCTTCGGTGACGCCGTCCGCCGAGTCGTTGATCAGCATCGACTTCTCGAAGTTGAGCAGGTCCGGCTGGTCGTGCCGGGTCTTCTTCCACCAGGAGTCGAAGTGCCGGGTGGAGACGATGTCGTCCGGCAGCCGGCTGTCGTAGAAGTCGAACAGGGTCTGGTCGTCGACCATGATGTCCCGGCGACGGGCCCGGTTCTCCAGCTCCTCGACCTCGCTGAGCAGCTTGCGGTTCTCGGCGAAGAACCGGTGGTGGGTCTCCCAGTCGCCCTCGACCAGCGCGTTGCGGATGAACAGCTCGCGGCAGAGCTCCGCGTCGATCCGGCCGTAGTTGACCTTGCGCTGGGCGACGACCGGCATCCCGTAGAGGGTCACCTTCTCGTACGCCAGCACCGCGCCGGCCTTCTTCTCCCAGTGCGGCTCGCTGTAGCTGCGCTTGATCAGGTGGCCGGCCAGCGGCTCCACCCACTCGGGCTCGATCTTCGCGTTGATCCGCGCCCAGAGCCGGGAGGTCTCGACCAGCTCGGCGGACATCACCCAGCGCGGCGGCTTCTTGAACAGGCCGGAACCGGGGAAGACCGCGAACCGGGCACCGCGGGCGCCGCCGTACTCGCGCTTCTCGACGTCGAAGAGGCCGATGTGCGAGAGCAGGCCCGCCAGCAGCGACTGGTGGATCCGGTCGGCGTCCGGCTCGGCGTCGGGGTGCGGCTCCTCGATGGTGACACCGAGCTGCTTGGCGACCGTACGGAGCTGGGTGTAGATGTCCTGCCACTCCCGTATCCGCAGGTAGTTGAGGAACTCGGCCTTGCACATCCGGCGGAAGGCCGAGGAGGAGAGCTCCTTCTGCTGCTCCCGGACGTAGCGCCACATGGCGAGGTAGGAGAGGAAGTCGGAGGTCTCGGACTGGAAGCGGCGGTGCCGGTCGTCGGCGGCCTGGCGCTTCTCGGTGGGGCGCTCGCGCGGGTCCTGGATGGAGAGCGCGGCGGCGATCACCATGACGTCGCGGACGCAGCCGTTCTTGTCGGCCTCCAGGACCATCCGGGCCATCCGCGGGTCCACCGGGAGCTGGGCCAGCTGGCGGCCGAGCGGGGTGAGGCGCTTGCGGACGTCCTTCTCCTCGGGGTCCAGTGCGCCGAGTTCGTGGAGGAGGTTGACGCCGTCCTTGATGTTGCGGGAGTCCGGCGGGTCCAGGAACGGGAAGGCGGCGATGTCGCCGAGGCCGGCGGCGGTCATCTGGAGGATGACCGAGGCCAGGTTGGTGCGCAGGATCTCGGCGTCGGTGAACTCGGGGCGGGAGAGGAAGTCCTCCTCCGAGTACAGCCGGATGCAGATGCCGTCCGAGGTGCGGCCGCAGCGGCCCTTGCGCTGGTTGGCGCTGGCCTGGCTGATCGCCTCGATCGGCAGCCGCTGCACCTTGGTGCGGTGGCTGTAGCGGGAGATGCGGGCGGTGCCCGGGTCGATCACGTACTTGATGCCCGGGACGGTGAGGCTGGTCTCGGCGACGTTGGTCGCCAGGACGATCCGGCGGGAGCCGGAGCGCTGGAAGACCTTGTGCTGCTCGGCCGAGCTCAGCCGGGCGTAGAGCGGGAGGACTTCGGTGAACTTCAGCTTCAGCTTGTCGAGGGCGTCGGCGGTGTCGCGGATCTCGCGCTCGCCGGAGAGGAAGACCAGGATGTCGCCGGGGCCCTCGGCCTGGAGCTCCTCGGCGGCCTCGCAGATCGCCTGGATCTGGTCGCGGTCCCGGTCGGCGTCGCTGGGGCCGTTGTCGCCGTCCACGTCGGCGTCGTCGTCGACGATCGGCCGGTAGCGGACCTCGACCGGGTAGGTGCGGCCGGACACCTCGACGATCGGGGCGTCGCCGAAGTGGTGGGCGAAGCGCTCCGGGTCGATGGTCGCCGAGGTGATGACGACCTTGAGGTCCGGGCGGCGGGGCAGCAGCTGCTTGATGTACCCGAGGATGAAGTCGATGTTGAGGCTGCGCTCGTGCGCCTCGTCGATGATCAGGGTGTCGTACTGGCGCAGCTCGCGGTCGGTCTGGATCTCCGCGAGCAGGATGCCGTCGGTCATCAGCTTGACCAGGGTGTCCGGGCCGACCTGGTCGGTGAACCGGACCTTCCAGCCGACCGCCTCGCCGAGCGGCGTGCGCAACTCCTCCGCCACGCGCTCGGCCACCGTGCGGGCGGCGATCCGGCGGGGCTGGGTGTGCCCGACCAGGCCGCGGACCCCGCGGCCCAGCTCCAGACAGATCTTCGGGATCTGGGTGGTCTTGCCGGAGCCGGTCTCGCCCGCCACGATCACCACCTGGTGGTCGCGGATGGCGGCGAGGATCTCGTCCTTCTTCTGGCTGACCGGCAGCTCGGCGGGATAGCCGATCTCGGGGACGGCGGCCCGGCGCCGCGCGACCAGCAGCTCGGCGCGCTCGATGTCGCCGGCGATCTCGGCGGCGACCTTCTGCCGGGCCTCGGGCTTGCGGACCCGCCGGGCGCCCTCCAGCCGGCGCCCGATCCGCACCTGGTCGCGCAGGGTCAGTTCGGGCAGGCGGGCGGCGAGCTCGCCGATACCGGGGCCGCCGCCGTCGGTGGACGCGTCGGCGGACTGGACTGCGGGAGAACTCACTGCGGGCATCCCTCTAGGTTCGCAAGGAGATGCGGTGGCGCGCACCTCGGTTTTCGAGCTCCTCCAGTGTCACAGCCGCCGCCGGGGATGTGCGAACCCCGTCCGGGGCGGCGTGCGGGCAACCGCGGGGTCCGGGGCAACGGTCGGGGACGGTGGCGGGCTCTGGTGGGTGAGGGGGTGCTCATGGGAGCGCAGAAGACCGAGCGGGACGAGGAGTTCCGCGCGTTCATCGCCGTGGCGTGGACGCGCCTGCTGAGGACGGCGTACCTGCTGGCCGGGGACGCGTACGCGGCGGAGGACCTCGTCCAGCAGGCCCTGGAACGGGCGTACGTCGCCTGGGGCAGGGTCCGCGGAGCGGACGACCCGCACGCCTACGTGCGCCGGATCCTGGTCAACGAGCACGCCCGGCGGTTCCGGCGCAGGCCGCCGGAGCAACTGGTCACCGCCGTGCCCGAGCGGGCCGGGCCGGAGGGCCAGGACGGGTTCGAGCGGCTGGCCGAGCGGGCCGCCCTGCTGACCGCCCTCGGCGCGCTGCCGCCCAGGCAGCGGCAGGCCGTGGTGCTCCGGTACTGGGAGGACCTCAGCGAGACGCAGGTCGCGGCGGCGATGGGCTGCTCGGTCGGGACGGTGAAGAGCCAGTCCGCGAAGGGCCTGGCCAAGCTGCGGGCGGCCACCTCACTGCGTGGGATGACGACGATCGGAGGCAGGGGATGAGCATGCGGGACGGACAGGACCTGAGCGAGGACGAGGCGGCGGCCGTACGGGGGCTGACCGAGCTGGCCGAGGCGGCCGACCTCCGGCCGGCGCCGTACGAGCTGCTGGTCACGGGCGGCCGGCGGCGGCTGCGGCGGCGCCGGCTCTCGACGGCCGGGGCCGCCCTGGTGCTGCTGGCGGCGGTGGTCGGCGGCGGTACGGCGCTGGGCGGGATCGGCCGGGGCACGGCGGGGGCCCCGGCCGTCGCCGCGGTGCTGCCGGCCGCCGCGGCGACCGGCGCGTCCGTGAGCGCGACCGCCGCGGCGACGGCGACGCCCACGGCCGCCGGGCGGGACCCGTTCACCCCCGTCCGGGTGGTGGTCGGGAAGGGCACCGCCGACGGCAAGGAGTGGAAGGCCTGGGCCGCGCTCTGGCCCGCCGGGACCAAGGAGCAGGCCCTCCGGCAGGCCGAGCTGATGTGGGCGGAGCGGCACGCCGCCATCCCGCAGCTGCCGGAGCCCGTGGAGGCCGACGTGCTCCGCTCCTGGCGGGCCGGCCGGGACCTGGTGAACCTCTACCTCACGGTGGACGGCCGGCGGCAGGTCGACGACTCGGTGCACGACAGTGCCGTACCGGGTGCGCCGAGCCCGCTGTCGACCGGCCGCGACGCCGGTCTGGAGGGCACGCTGCTCGGCTTCAAGGGCGGTGAGATGCACGCCTCGCCGGTGCTGCTGGCCGCCGTCGCCCTGGACGTCGCCCGGGTGGTCGTCACCTGGGACGACGGCAGCACCACCGAGCCGGTACCGGTCGCCGTCGGCGACTCCCCGGTCCGGTGGTTCGGGGTGGCGAAGAAGGCGGGCGGCAGCGCGAAGTCCATCACGCTCCTCGGGCAGGACGGCAGCGTGCTCGCCACCGACAAGGACTGGATGAACTGACGGGCGGCGGCGTGCGGCGGCGCCCGGTCCTGGTGGGCCGGTCGGGCGGGTACAGGGGTCCCGCCCGGCCGGCGGCCGTCCGGGGAGGCTTCGTTCCGGTCGGCGCCGGGCCGGTGGCGTCAGCCGTCCAGGGCCGCCTCGTCCGGGCCGGGCAGCCAGTCGCGGGCCGGGTCGTACTCCAGCCAGCGGCTGCGCCGGGCCGCCCCGGTGAACGCTCCGAGCAGCGGATCCAGCCGGTGCGGCGGCTCGTCGGTGTCGCGCCAGAGCAGCGACCAGGCGTAGAGCGGGGTGGGGTCGGCCAGCGGGACGGTCCGGATGCCGGGGCTGCCGGGGCCGCCCGGCAGGTCGGGGAGCGGGCAGTCGGCGGGGAGCAGCGAGAAGCAGGCCGGATCGGTGCGGATCCGCTCGGCGAAGCGCTCCAGGCCGAGATTGGTCGAGCCGGCCCGCTCCTCGATGCCGAAGCGGTCGGCGAACCGGGTCAGGAAGTCCAGCCGGTCCACCGCGGCCGGGTAGTGCAGCACGCTGCCGCGCAGGTCGCCCGGGCGCAGGACGTCGCGGCCCGCCAGCGGGTGGTCGGTGCTCAGCAGCGCGTCCACCGGTTCCAACCGGACCAGCCGGTGCGCCAGCCCTGCGTCCCGGCCGTCCGGCAGCGGGTGCACCCGGCCGAAGCCGGCGTCCGACTCGCCGCGCTGCAGGGCCGCCGCCACCGACGGGAGGTCCCGCCCGGGGACGGGCTCCACCTCCAGCCCGGGCACCCCCTCGACGGCCCGGGCGAGCGTCCGCATCGGCGCGTACAGGTGCCCCCAGACGTCGACGCGCAGCGGGCGCCGGGCGCCGGCCACCGCGGCCACGGCGAGGTCGCCCTGGGCGAGCAGCCGTCGGGCGGGCTCCAGGAACCGGTGCCCGGCCCCGGTGAGCCCGACCCCGCGCGGGTCGCGGTCGAGGAGGCGGGCGCCGAGCGCCGCCTCCAGCCGGGCGACCCGCTTGGACAGGGCCTGCTGGCTGATCGCCAGCCGCGCGGCGGCGCGTCCGAAGTGCAGCTCCTCGGCCGCCGTCGCGAAGGCGCGGACCTGGGCGAGATCGAGATCCATGGCCGCCCACCCTAGGCCCTGTCCGCCCGCCGAGATCGACCGGACGGGACCTGGACGAGCCCCAGGTGCCGGAGCCCGGCCGGCGATGCCCTCGAAGGCCGGCCACCGCCCCGGCCGCCGCTGCCCGGGTGCCGCTGCCGGGGTGCCGCCCGCCGGGGCGGTGGCCGGGTGGCCCGACAACGGCTGGTTGTCGGGCCCGGTGAGGCGGTTGTTGGACCGGGTCCGCGCGGCCGGGGTCTGCTGGTGCCACCGCCTCGGCCGGACCGGCCGGCGAGGGGAGAGGGAGGGCCGAGGACCATGAAGGCGCTGACACCGACCGGACGGGCGGACGCGACGGTGGCGTTCGCGGAGGTGGAGCAGCCGCGGCCGGGTCCGGGCGAGGCCCTGGTGAAGGTCGAGGCGTTCGCGGTGAACCGCGGCGAGACGTTCCAGCTGGAGACCCCGAGGCCCGGCTGGCGGCCCGGCAAGGACATCGCCGGCCTGGTCGTGCAGGCCGCCGCCGACGGCTCCGGCCCGGCCGTCTGCCGCCGGGTCGTCGGCCACCCGCCGGCCGGCGGCTGGGCCGAGTACGTGTGCGTGCCCACCGGCTCGCTCGCCGAGATCCCCGACGGACTGGACGCCGTCCGGGCCGCCGCCCTCCCGCTGGCCGGGCTCACCGCGCTGCGCCTGCTGCGCACCGCCGGCGCGCTGGCCGGCCGCCGGGTGCTGCTCACCGGTGCGTCCGGGGGCGTCGGCCACTACGTCACCGAGCTGGCCTCGGCGGCGGGCGCGGAGCTGACCGCCGTCACCGCCTCGGCGGAGCGCGGGCGGCGGCTGGTGGAGCTGGGTGCGGCGGAGGTGGTCCACGAGGTCGGCGCGGCGCGCGGCCCGTACGACCTGGTGCTGGAGTCGACGGGCGGCGCCGACCTGCCGTCGGCGCTCGCCCGGCTGGCCCGGCGCGGCACGCTGATCTGGTTCGGCCAGGCCTCCCGGACGCCGGTGACGCTGGACTTCTTCGACTTCTTCGCCGGGCCGGAGTCCGCCACGCTGCGGCACTTCCACTACGCGGACTCCGACGTGGCCGACGGCGAGGACCTTGCCACCCTGGTCCGCCTGGTGGGGGAGGGGCGGCTGACCCCGGAGCTCGGCCGGATCGCGCCCTGGGCGCAGACCGCCGCCGTGCTCACCGACCTGAGGGAGCGGCGGATCCGCGGCAAGGCCGTGCTCACGCTGTCCTGACGTGCAGCGCCCTGTTCCGGGGCGCCCCTGCCGTTCGGCGCTCTGCCGTTCGGGGCCCTGACGTAACTTCCCACCTCCTGACCTGAGATGAGTGTGATCTCCGATGACCGACGCGCCCGACCTCTCCTTCCTCGACCACCCAGGCCTGCTGCCGGCCTTCGTCGAGGAGAACCGCCCGCGGGCCACCGGCGCCGGGCTGGACCCGCACGAGTACACCCGGGTCACCGCCGCGCTGCGCTCCACGCGTGAGTGGCCCGAGGCGTTCCGGGCCGCCGGCCGGCGCCACCGGGCCGCCGCCGACCGCGCCGCCGCCGAGGGCCGGTCGCTCTCGGCCGGCGAGGCCTACCGAACGGCCGCCCGGTGGTTCCACTGCGCCGGTCTGCTCCCGCACCCCGACCGGGCCGGCGCCGCCCGCGTCGCCGACGAGGCGGACGAGGCGATGCGCGCCGCGCTGGCCCACCTCGACCCGGCGGCCGAGCGGGTCGAGGGCGAGTCCTTCGCGGGCTGGCTGCGTCGTCCGGTCGGGGCCGGTCGGCGCCCGCTGGTGATCGTCGTCCCGGGGATGGACTCCGGGAAGGAGGAGTTCCACGCGGTCGCCGAGGCGCTGCTGGCGCGGGGCGCGGCCGTCTTCGCCCTGGACGGCCCCGGTCAGGGCGTCCTCGCCGCGACCAGCGCCCCCGAGCCGGACTACCACCGGGTGGTCGGCCGGGTGATCGACGCGGTGGCCGTCCGGGAGGGGGTGGACGTCGACCGCATCGGCGTGGTCGGGCTGAGCCTCGGCGGCTACTACGCCGCGGTCACCGCCGCCCGCGAGCCGCGGGTCCGGGCCACCGCGGTCGTCAGCGGCCCGTACCGGCTGGACTGGGAGGCCCTGGTGCCGTTCGTCGTCGCCACCCTGATCCAGCGCTGCGGGAGCGAGGAGGCGGCCCGTGCCTTCGTCGGCCGGGTCGACCTGACCGCCCTGGCCCGGGAGATCACCGGTCCGCTGCTGGTCGTCGAGGGCGGCGAGGACCGGATCCCCGGTGTCACCAACGCCGGGGCGCTGGCCCGCCGGGCTCCCCGGGCCGAGCTCCTGCTCGTCCCGCACGGCAACCACCTGCTCGGCAACGCCCTCGCGGACTGGCTCCCCGCCACCGCGGACTGGCTCACCGCGCGGCTGGACCACGTGACGGCGGGCTGACCAGACCCGCAGCACCGCGCGCCCGGCCGTCCACGCGGGTGGCCGGGTCAGTCGGCCTGGCCGGGGCGGCCGAGAGTCTCCGAGAAGCAGAGCCTGGTCCGCATGATCCGGGTCCAGAGCACCAAGTCCCCCAGGACGCGGGCGTGGTGGGCGGCGGCGCGCACGTTCTCCTCGTCGCAGGGCAGCAACCGGGCGGCCACCCCGGACTCCACCAGCCGGGCGTGGTGCTCGGCGAGCGTGCAGAAGTACTGGGCGTGCCGGTGCCGCAGGGCGGAGTGGTGGCCCGCCTCGACACTGCGCTCGACCGCGAACGCCCGCAGCGGGCCGATCAACCGGTACCGGAGCTGGTCGCCGTACCGGTGGACGGTGACCAGGGACTGGGTGACCAGGTCGCGCAGCGCCCGGGCGGTGTCCAGCGCGCTCTCGGCCTCCGCCCCGCAGTCGGTGCCGGCGACCAGGTGTTCGGCGGCCTCCAGGGAGAATCCGCCGCGGAAGACCGAGACCGCGGCGAAGACCCTCTGCTCGATCGGCCGCAGCCGGATCCAGCTGCGCTGCAGGGCCTGCCGCAGTGACTGGTGGTGGCCCTGCTGCGGGGCGCGGCGGCGCTCCAGCAGGTCCAGCTGGTGGGCCATCCGGGAGAGGATGTCCTCCAGGGTCATCGCGCTGAGCTGGCTGGCGGCCAGCTCCAGGGCCAGCGGATGGCCGTCCAGTGCCGCGCAGAGGTGGGCCACCGCGGCGCAGTTGGCCTCGGAGAGCGACCAGAACGGGGCCGCCTCGGTGGCCCGTTGGACGAACAGCCGGCCGGCGGGGGAGCCGAGGACGCCTTGGCGGGTCGGGCTCCGGGGGACGGTGATCGGGCCGAGCTGCCAGCTGGACTCCAGGGCGAGGCCGAGCGGTTCGCGGCTGGTGGTCAGCAGCCTGGTCCGGTTGTCGGCCGAGCGCAGCAGGAAGGCCGCGAGCCGGGACACCGCGTCGAGGGCGTCGTCGGCGTTGTCGAGGACCAGCAGGGCGGGCGGCCGGGTGCGGCCGCCGCGCAGTTCGCCGGTGAGCGTGGCCAGCGCCTCGCGGGTGTCGTCCTGGGCGAGGTCGACGAACCAGACCGGACCCGGTGCCCGGAGCGCGTACTCGGCCGCCACCCGGGACTTGCCGATGCCCGGTGGACCGGTGAGGGTGGCCGCCCGGTGGTGCTCCAGGACCTGCCGGAGTCTTCGCAGGTCGTCGCCCCGGCCGAGCAGTTCGGTCCCGTGGACGGGGGGCGTCAGGCTGACCGGGTCGTGCGGCGGCTGCCCGCCGCGGCCCGGCGGCGCCGCGTCGGGGGCGGCGACGGGGCGCCGGGTGCGGCGAAGCTCGCGCAGGACGCGGTCGGCCTCGGCGCGGGAGAGCTGCAGCGCCCGGCAGAGCGCGAGGATCGAACTCTGCCGGGGCCGGCCGATCCGTTCGTTCTCCAGGTTGCCGATGGTTCGGACGCTGACTCCCGACGCGTCGGCCAGTCGCTCCTGCGTCCACCCCCGGGACTCCCGGAAGGTGCGCAGAAGACGGCCGGACTCCCCGGCACCGGCCGACGTCACGTCATCGGCATACACGCGGCCACCCCCACAGTGATCTGCCCCGGGGTGAAGATACCGACCTACGCGATGTCAGGTCTAGACCAACCTGGAACGCTGCAGGTCAGGCGGTTGCCGAAAGCTCACCGCGGGTGGTCAGGACGAAGTCGGTGAACGTGCCGACGGAGGCGAAGTCCTCGATGTCCAGCGTCTCCGGGTCGACGACCAGGTCGATCGAGTCCTCCAGGGCCATCAGGAGTTCCAGCATCGTCGTCGAGTCCAGGTGCAGGTCGTCGAAGAGGCGGATGTCGTCGGCCAGGCCGGCGATCTCGCGCTCCAGCACGTCGCTGAGGGCGGTCTCCAGGGCGTTCACGATGTACTGACGGTCAGTCATGATCATTCCTTTGTTCGTCCGTTGGGATGTTCGGCGGGTCAGACGGCGGCGGCTTCGGCGAGCGCGGCCGCCAGCCGGCGGCGGTCGACCTTGCCGTTGGCGCTGAGCGGCAGCTCGTCCAGCACCACGCACCTGCGCGGGATCTTGTACACCTCGATCTGCTCGCGCATCAGCTCCAGGACCTCGGGCGCCTCGATCCGCCCGACCACGGCGAGCACCGACGGCCGGCGGCCCTCGGGCGGGAGGACGGCGGCCGAGACCACGCCCGGCACCCGGTGGGCGGCGGCCTCCACCTCGGTCGCGCTGAGCCGGAACCCGTTCTCCTTGTAGAGGTCGTCCCGGCGGCCGCTGAAGTAGACGAAGCCGTCCTCGTCGAGCCGGCCGTAGTCGCCGGTCCAGAGCTCGGGGAAGAGGCCGTCCCGGTGCCGGAACCGTTCGGCGTTCAGCTCCGGACGGCGCCAGTAGCCGGCCATCACGTGCGGGCCGCGGACCACCAGCTGCCCGATCTCACCGGGCGGCAGCGCGGCGCCGTCGTCGTCGACGGCGAGGACCTCCGTGCCGGGCAGCGGCAGGCCGCAGGAGCCGGGCCGGGCCAGGTCGCCGTCCGGCGGCATGATCGTGGCCCGCTTGCACTCGGTCAGGCCGTACATGACCTGGACCTTGAGGCCCGGGAGGGCCTCGCGCAGGGTGGCGATGGTCTCCGTGGACAGGGCGGCCCCGGTGTTGGTGAGCAGCCGCAGGGCGGGCAGCTTCTTCGCCGACCGGCGCAGCAGCCAGGCCAGGCCCTCGGCGGCCGAGGGGACACCGGGCAGGACGGTCGCGCCGGTGGCGGCCAGCCGGCGCAGCAGCAGCGGGCCCGCCTCGTTCGGCCGGCCGAGCCACAGGTGGGCGCCGCTCAGCACGGCCAGGTGGACCTGGTAGAGGCCGTAGTCGAAGGAGAGCGGCAGCGGGCAGTAGACGACGTCCTCCGCGCGGTAGCCGAGCACGGACTGGATGGCCCGGGCCGCGAACAGCACCTGTTGGTGGGTGCTGACCACGGCCTTCGGCAGGGCGGTGGTGCCGGAGGTGTAGATCAGGCTGACCGGATCGACCACCAGCACCCCCGGGTCGGCCGGCGCTCCGGCGGGGTCGGGCAGCGGCTCGGCGGGGTCGGCCGGGGCCGCCGGGAGGGCCGGGAAGGCGGCGTCGGTCAGGGCCGACAGGGGCACCGCGGCGATCGAGCGCGCGTCGGCGTCGGCCCGGTCGGCCGCGTCCTCGGTGATCAGCAGCCGCGGCTCGCAGTCGGCGAGGACGTGGGCCAGCGGGGCGCCGTGGACCTGCTCGTGCAGCAGGGTGTAGGCGGCGCCCACCCGGGAGGCCGCGAAGACGAGCACCGCGAGGGCCGGCCCGGACGGCGCCGCCACCACGACGCGGTCGCCCCGGCCGACCCCGGTCGCCCGCAGCCACCGGGCCACCCGCACGGCGGCCGCCGCGAACGCGCGGTAGTCCAGGGTCAGCTCGTCCTGCGACAGCGCGGGGCGGTCGGGCCAGCGCTCGGCCGCCCGGTCGAGCAGCTCGTGCAGCAGGGCCGGCGGCGACGGCTCCGGTCCGGTCATCGGGAACTCCCATCGGCGGTGGTGGACTCGGTGGATCCGGCCGGCCCGGTGGGCGCGGCCTTGCCGGCGCGGGCCGGCGGGGGCACCACGGCGGTCGCCGTGGCGGTGCAGACGAGCAGCGGTTCGGCCAGCACCTCGGCGGCCGAGGAGGACCGCTCCGGCCGGGCGGCGATCACCTTGTACGCCTCGAACTCGACCACTCGTCGCAGCCGGGTGCGGCGGGCCAGCCGGGCGGTCAGCTCCAGGTAGTCGCCGGGGTGGCAGGGCGCGGTGAACCGGACGGCGGAGTACTCGGATAGCAGTCCCTCGTCGCCGTCGGTACGGATGGTGATCTCGGTGATCAGGTCGCCGAACAGGCCCAGCAGGCGGGCGCCGGGGACGAGGCCGCCGCCGTAGTGGGCGTCCTCCGGACCGAGCCGCAGCCGCAGCCGGGCGACGACCGGCGGTTCGTCCGGCAGGGTGGTGTCGGGGACGGCGCCGTCGGGCGCGGTGGCGTTCGGCGCGGGCCCGGTGGGGTGGGGCTGCGGCGTGCGCGGCGGGGTGACGGTCGGTCGGTCCATACGGGGTTCCTCCGGGGCGGCGCGGTCGGAGCGGTCGGCGAGGTCGGGGTGCTCGGAAGGTGGGGCAGGGGCAGGGACGGGGGTCGGCGGCCCGGGCGGGTCGAGCCGGCCGACCGCCACGGCGGTCACCGTCCGGCGCTTGTGGGCGATCGACACGGCGGTCGCGGCCAGGCCCAGTTCGGCGGCCCGGGCGGCGGCCCGGCCGTGCAGCCGGAGCGACGGCCGGCCCGTCGGGTCCTGGCCGACGGCGATCTCGCGCGGTGCGATGCCGCGCAGCAGCCCGATGCCGAGCACCTTCAGCACGGCCTCCTTGGCGGCGAACCGGCCGGCCAGGAACTCCCGGCGCCGGCCCGCCCCGAGCTGCTCCGCCCGGGCCAGCTCCTCCTCGGCGAAGCAGTGCCGCAGGAACCACGGCCGCTCGCAGAGCCGGTCGAGCTCCCCGAGTTCCAGGACGTCGATGCCGACCAGCGGCGCACCGGTCACCGCTCGACCTCCGCCCCCGCCCCGGTGGCCGCCCCGGCGAGCGGGTCGACCAGCCGCTGCTTGGCCAGCAGATCGGCCAGGGTGTCCCGCTCCCGGACCAGATGGGCCGTCCCGCGGTGCACCAGGACCTCGGCCGGGTAGCCGTGGCTGAGGAACAGCCCCGGTGAGGCCGTCGGCCCGTACGCGCCGGACCGCTCGACCCCGAGCAGGTCGCCCGGGGCCACCTCGGGCAGTTCGACCTTCTTCGCGATGACGTCGTTCGGTGTGCACAGCGGCCCGGTGACGGAGTAGGCGCGCACGGCGGGCTCGGCGGGCCGCCCGAGGTGGCGGATCGGGAAGTTGCGCTTCACGAAGCTGCCCACGCCGACCGCCGCCATGTGGTGGTTGGTGCCGCCGTCGGCGACCACGAACCACTCGCCCTTGGACTGCTTCACGTAGCGGGCCCGGACGACGTAGGTGCCGGCCCAGGCGGTGAGGTAGCGGCCGAGCTCCATGATCAGCCGGCAGTCCGGGTGCCGGGCCGCGAACGGAGCCACCACCTCGTGCAGGCCGGCGCCCAGTCGGGCCAGGTCCAGCTCCTTCTCGTTGTCGAAGTACGGCACGCCCAGGCCGCCGCCGAAGTCCACCGTCCCCAGCGGGACGCCGAGTTCGTCCGACAGCCGCTCGGCCGCCGCCAGGATCTCCCGGGTGTTGTGCACGACGTCGGCGTGGTCGAGGAACCGGGTGCCCATGTAGGCGTGCAGGCCCGTGAGTTCGACGTGCCGAAGGCCCGCCAGGGCCGGCCGGGCCGCCCGCAGGACGTCCAGGTCGATGCCGAACTGGCGCGGCTTGCCGCCCATCGCGAGGCCGGAGCCCTTGGTGGCGAAGTCGGGGTTGATCCGCAGCATCGCGCGGCACGGGCCGGTGCCGGCCGCCGCCACCAGCTCGTCCAGCTGAAGCAGTTCCTCCACCGACTCGCAGACCACCGCGTGGATGCCGGCCTCGACGCACGCGGCCAGCTCGGCGGCGTCCTTGCCGGGCCCGAGGAAGATCACGTCCTGCGGCGCGACGCCCGCCCGCAGCGCGGTGACCAGCTCGACGTGCGAGGAGACCTCCGCCCCGGCACCCAGCGACCGCAGCAGGGCGCAGACGCTGATGTTGGGGTTGGCCTTGAGCGAGAAGAAGACGTCGACCTCGGCGGGCAGGGCGGCCCGGAGGTCCCGGAAGGTGCGTTCGAGCACCTCGCCGTCGTAGACGAAGAGCGGAGTGCCGAACTGCTCGGCCAGCTCCGTGATCGCGATTCCCTGGAACCGCGTCTCGCCTGTGCTCATCGGTGGGCCCCTTCGAAGGCTCGTTCGGTGACTCGTTCGGTCGGACGGTGGTGCGGGCCCGCGGGCGGTCGGCCGTTCGCCGGGCCGGTGCTCGTTCGGCCGGTGCTCATTCGGCGGGCGCCCGGTCGGCGGCCGCCGGGACGGCCCGCAGCCCGCGGATCGCGGGTACCGCGGGCAGGGCGGCGCAGCAGCCCAGGGCCAGGACGGTGGCCCCGATCAGGACGTGCTGCCCGCCCAGCCGCTCGGCCAGCGGCCCGGCGAAGGTGCGGCCGAGCGCCATCGCGGCCAGTGAGCCGGTGACGTCGTAGGCGTACATCCGGTTCAGCAGCGCCGTCGGGACCTGCGTCTGGACGGTCGTCGCCCAGATCACGCCCCAGAAGGCGCAGCCCACCCCGGCCGCCGCCCACCCGGCGGCGACCGCCCACGGCGGCAGGCCGAGGGCCGGTGCCAGCGGGTAGACGGTGAAGAGCGTCAGCGCCGCCGCGCCCGCCAGCAGCGGCCGTTGGGGTCGGGCCTTCATCGCGATCGCACCGCCCACCGCGCAGCCGCCGCCGAAGGCCGCCATCGCGGCCCCGTACGCGGTCGCCCCGTGCTCCTCGATGATCAGCACGCCGCCGAGCGCCAGTGACACCCCGGCGACCGTGAAGCCGTAGACGGTGTAGAGCGAGATCACCCCCCAGAGCCAGGTACGGGCACGGAACTCGCGCCAGCCGTCAGCCAGTTGGCGCAGCAGCGAACCGTCCCCGGCGGCCTGCGGCACGAGCTTCACCCGCAGCGCGAGCAGGCACCAACCGCTGATGCCGTACGTCGCCGCGTACACCGCGAAGACCGCCCCCGGCGAGAGCCCGGCGACCATGGCACCGGCCAGGGCCGGGCCGAACAGCGCGGCCAGCGCCTCCGCGACCCGCAGCGAGCCGTTGGCCCGCTGGACGTCCGTCGCCACCGCCGGGACCATCGACGCCACGCCCGGCTGGAACATCGCCGTCGCCACGCCGCTGACCACCTGCGCCGCGATGATCTGCCAGAGCGAGGGCGTGCCCAGCAGGAAGCCCAGCGCGACCACGCTCTGCACCACCAGGCGCACGCCGTCGGCCCAGACCATCAGGCGGCGCGGGGTCAGCCGGTCGGCGAGCGCGCCGCCGAAGAGCATGCACAGGGCCAGTGCGGCGGTCCAGGAGCCGAGTGCGTAGCCGACCCCGCTCGGGCCGTACCCCGCGTCCAGGATGCCCACCGAGAGGGCCACCGGAAGCATCGCGTCGCCCAGCATGGCCACCGTGCGGGCGGTGAAGAAGAGCCGGAAGTCGCGACTCCAGAGCCGGTCGGCCGGTGGCCGCGCTGATCGCTCCGGATCCGCGGCCGGGGTCTTCGCCGCCGGCGCGGCGACGGCGGGGGCCTCCTCGACGCTGCTCACCGGCCCGGCCCCTCGGTCAGCACGGGCCGCTCCCGCCAGGCGGCGGCCGCCTCGGTGTCGGCGGCGTCCGGAACCGGTCCGGTGTGCACGACGTACCACTGCGGGGTGATGGCACTCGGCCGGCCCGGCAGCAGGTCGAGGATCCGCCGGTGCACCCCGGCGAGGTCGGCCGGGTCCGCGGCCCCGGGCCGGTCCGCCGGTGCGGCCAGGTGGCAGACGAGGCGGTGGCCGAGCCGCTCGTCCGGCTCGGCGAGCACGAGGTGCGGCCGGTCACCCAGCGCCTCGGCGGCCAGCCCGCGGACGGCCGCCAGGTCGACCCAGCAGCGGTCGCTGCGCACCCAGTCGCCGCCCCGCCGGACCGGCGTCAGACCGGTCAGCGCGGGCAGCCGGTCCAGCGGCAGGTCGCCGTCGGCCGCCTCGGCCAGCAGCCTGACGAACGAGCGCCCGAACTCGGCGGCCTCCTCGGCCGAGAGCACCTGCTGGTCGGCCCAGAGGCCGAGGTCCAGTCGGTCCTCCAGGCGGTGGGCGATCAGCACCAGCCGGCTCGGCACCAGCTCGGCCGGCAGCGGGTCGAGCCGCAGGTCGAGGGTGTCGTCGTAGGCGCCCCCGGCCTTCTCCGCGCCGGGGGTGCGCACCGCGGGGAAGCGCCGCCCGGCCGGTCCGCCGGCTCCCTTGCCGAGCCCGCTCATGTCGTTGAAGACCAGGTCACGGGCGAAGGAGATGCCGCGCTGCGCCCCGACCCCGTTGATCACCTCCCAGGCCCGGATCGGGTCGAACCAGCTGGCGCGGTAGGCCCGCATCGCCTCGGCCCGGCACTCCCGGGCCAGCTGGTCGAAGCTCTCGGGCGCGGCGGTGTCCAGCAGCAGCAGGGCGTCCTGGGCGAGCGTGCCGAAGTAGCCGCGCAGCTCCTTGACCACCCGGTTGGCGGAGAGTGAGGTGATCGCGCAGTCCGGCTCGGCGACCCGCCACGCGACCAGCGCGCCGAAGGCCGCGAGCGTGATGACCGAGCGGGAGACCCCGGTGCGCTCGGCGATCCGGCCGAGGTGCTCGGCGGCCCGGTCCGAGACGATCCGCAGACCGGTGTGGTGCCAGTCCTTCTCCGCCGGGTCGGTCAGACCGGGCAGGGCGAAGGCGGCCTGCGGCACGGCGCGCATCCGGGCCTCCCAGTAGGACAGCGAGGACTCGGTGAGCCGGCGCACGCCGGGCCGCTCCTCCAGCGCCACCACGTCGATCGGCTGCAGCGCGGCCGGGGCGGGCAGCTCGCCGCCGTCCATCAGGGCGGCCCACTCCTCGACCAGGATCTCCCAGCTGGTGGCGTCCATGGCGGTGTGGCAGACCACGCAGACCAGCAGCGCGGGAGCGCCGTCGGAGAGCACCACCGCGAGGCGCACCGGCAGGTCGGCCTCCAGGTCGAAGCCGCCGGTCCGCAGCTCGCGGGCCAGCCCGACCGCGGTCTCGGCCGGGTCGCCCGCGGCCTCCACGAGCAGCAGGTCCAACGCTCCCTCGCCCGCCACCAGCTGGACGGTGTCCGGGCCGATGCCCGGCGCGATCCGGTAGGTGGTCCGCAGCGACTCGTGGCGCTCCAGCAGCACGCCGATCGCCGCCTCGACCCGGTCGAGCCCGGTGCCGTCCGGGACCGGCAGCACCGAGGTCAGGTTCAGATGGGACGGGTCGTCGTCCACGATGACCGCACGCAGCAGGTTGGTGAGCCCGAAGGCCAGTGGACCGCTGCGGGCGGAAAGCCCCGAGAACCCGACCTTCGACAACAGCCTCTGCTGTGCCATGCCGCTCCGCCTCCTCCGCGACTCCGGGCCCGGGAGGGGGCCCCGGGCCTCGTGCGGTGCAAGTGAAGGCCGGGGCGGAGGTGGGCGGCCAGGAAGCAGGGTCGGCAATATTGCCGGTCCACCGGGCGGGCCGGACGGGCCCGAACTGCCGGAACCCGCGGGCGACCCCGCTGACCGGAAGCTTCCGATCCGCCCGGAGTTGCCGGTCGTTTGCCTCCCCGGTGCCGGTCAGTACGGCAGCAGTTCGTCCGTGCTCAGGTCGAAGCCGAACGGCTCGGGGATGTGCAGGGTCTCGCCGAACTCGATGTCCTCACGGCGGTGGTACCTCGTACCGTCGGGCCGGCTGAACAGGGTGACGGTCTTCTGCCTCGCGTCGACCAACAGGTAGAGCGGGATGCCCATCTGCGGGTAGTCGCGGACCTTCCCGACCCAGTCGTTCTCGGGGTTGGAGGGGGAGACCAGTTCGACCGCGACTGCGGCGGCCTCGGCCGGCACCTGGTTGTCGGTCGTCTCCAGCACCTCGCTCGGAAGGTAGGTGAGGTCGGGGTTGCGGCTCTTGCCGACGTTGGGCGAGAGCAGGTCGGTGTTCTCGCTCGGCAGCAGCTCCAGCGGGGCGTGCGCATCGAACTGGCGGCGGACCAGCAGTAGGTTCCGTTGGTGGATGCCGGAGGGGCTGACCATCATCACGATGGTGTCGCCCGAAAGTTCGACCTTGAATCCGTCGGGCAGGCTCCTGCGGGCTTCTTCGAGGAGTGCGAAGTGCTCCGGGTTCATGTGCCGTCTCCTGGGGTGCGCCGGGAAGACCTCTCAGCGTAGTCGCGGAGCGTCGTCCGACCCTGCCCCGGGCGCGTCGGCTGCCGAGCACGTCGCGCGCCGTACCGCCGCTCACCTGCGGTGGGGCCGGGGCGCGAAGGCGGTCCGAAAGTTCTTCGAGCTCACCTGCAACCCCGGCGGGGGCCGCACGTCCAATCAAGTGAGCGGCACGGAAGGGGGCCACCTTCCGGAGGCGGGGGGACTTTCGCCCGTGACCGTGGTTCACGGGCCGCCTCACTCGCTCACTCGCTCACCCACCCAGTCGTAGCCGGCGCCGCCGACCCTGTCCTCGGCATGCCCGCAACCGGATGTTCCAGGGGGAACCATGTCCAGCACCGTCCGTGTCCGCCGTTCGCGCCGCACCGTCGCCGTTGCCGCCGCCCTCGGCGTCGTCGCGCTCGGCGGCTCGCTCGCCCTGCCGGCGCAGTCGGCCTCCGCGGAGGGGGTGAAGGGGGCGAAGCTGTCGGTCCAGGCGCCGGCGGCGGTCGGGTTCGCCGGGCAGCCGGTCGCGTTCACCGAGACGATCACCAACACCGGCACCGAGGCCACCACCTTCTCGCTCGTCCTGGAGACCACGAGCGAGGCGGGCACGCCGTCGAACGCGATCACGATCGACTACAAGGACCGGGCGAGCGGCGCCTGGAAGTCGGTGCCCCTGGAGTTCCACCACGGTGCCGAGTCGGCCTCCTACAGCGGCGCGGTGCACAACATCACCGTCCCGGCCGGCAAGACGGTGACGCTGAACCTGCGGATCGGCGCTCCCATGGGCCTGCCGCACCAGGGGGCGAGCAACGGCGGCTTCCGCTCCATCTCGCTGCGTTCCGCCGTGGGCGCGCCGGGATCGTGGGTGAAGCTGGCGGAGCAGGTCAAGACGATCAAGGTCGAGTCCATCCGGAGCTCGCTCCGTTCGGTGCCCGCCACGGCGGTCGCCGGCGGGGCGCCGATCGAGTTCGACGCGGTCCTGGCCAACCCCACGCCGTCCGGCTACGTCAACCTCGGCAACGTGCTCTTCAGCGACCCCCACGCCACCGTCCAGGTCCGCAGGGCGGACGGGGCGTGGACCACGCTGAAGAAGGTGTCCGGCGGAGCCGTCGACGATCTTGTCGGCGTCTACCTGCAGGGCCGCGACTCCGGCATCGGCGCCGGGAAGACCGTGGTCTCCAAGGTCCGGGTGTCGTACGACGCGAGCACGCCGCTGGGGGCGACCGAGATCCACCCGTGCGTCCTCGTCAACGAGGGCTCCACGCCGTTCAGCGGGACGACCGCGTGCGGCACGGCGAGCACCGTCAAGGTCGTCGCGGCGACCGAGGCGCCCGCCAAGCCGGCCACCAAGGCGCCCGCCAAGCCGGTCGCCGAGCCCGCGACCGGCGCCGCGCCGGCCGCCGACCCGGCCGCCCCCGCCCCGGCTCCGACCGCTGCCCCGGCTGCCCCGGTGCCGCAGGCCACCGCGCCGACCGCGCCGGCCACCGCTGAGCTCGCCGCCACCGGCGCCGGGTCCTCCACCGTCCCGGCCGTCGTCGCCGCGACCCTCGCCACCCTCGGTGCCGGCGCGGTTCTCCTCGCCCGCCGCCTGCGCCGCCGCTCCTGAGACGTCGACGCGCCGGTGCCTCCCCGTCACCGACCGGGGAGGCACCGGCGCAGGTCACGGCCCGCCCCGGGCCGTGGTGTACGGATGGGCGTGGAGGGCATGCAAAAGGCCCCGGAGAGTGATCTCTCCGGGGCCCTCCTGCTGTTCGCAGCTGTGGCCAGGGCCGGGGTCGAACCGGCGACCTTCCGCTTTTCAGGCGGACGCTCGTACCAACTGAGCTACCTGGCCGTACTGCACCGTCTCTTGCGAGACGAGCGATCCCGACGGGACTTGAACCCGCGACCTCCACCTTGACAGGGTGGCGAGCTAACCAACTGCTCCACGGGACCTTGCGTGGATTTCTCCACTGAGGTCTTGCTAGGTCTTGCGCACTGCACTTTACTACGGTACTGCTGTGCCCCCAACGGGATTCGAACCCGTGCTACCGCCTTGAAAGGGCGGCGTCCTGGGCCACTAGACGATGAGGGCTTGCGGCCTGTCCCGCTGTTTCCAGCGTTCGGGGACGTCGAGAAGCATATGGGATGTCGGGCGGATCGCCAAAACGGGTTTGGGCCGGGTGGGTGGACGGCTCCGCGGGCCGGTCAGGACCAGCCGAGTTCGTCGAGCTCGTGGTCGTCGAAGCCGAAGTGGTGGGCGACCTCGTGGATGACCGTGGTGCGGACCTCCTCGACCACCTGCTCGCGGGTCTCGCAGTGCCGCAGGGTCGGGCCCCGGTAGATGATGATCCGATCGGGCAGGACACCCGCGTACCACTCGCCGCGCTCGGTGAGCGGGGTGCCCTCGTAGAGGCCCAGGAGCTCCGGGTCGGCGGGGTCGGGCTCGTCCTCGACGAACACCGCCACGTTGTCCATCATGGCCGCGAGCTTCGGGGGAATCTGGTCGAGGGCGTCACTGACCAGCGTCTCGAACTCTTCCCGGGTCATCTCCACCGGATCATTGTCGGGTCTGGGGTGACGGTGTGCCAGGCGGTGGCGGCCGGTGTTTCATGGGCCCATGGCGACATCGGAGGACGCGGTGGACTCGGGCGGAGCCGGCGGCGCGCTGCGGACGATGCCGGCGGCGGTTCCGCCGCGCCGGCCGCCGGTGCTGCGGGGGCAGGGGCCCGCCGTGGCGGTGGTCGCGCTGGGCGGGGCGATCGGGGCGTCGGCCCGGTACGGGGCCGGACTGCTCCGGCCGACCGGGCCGGCCGACTTCCCCTGGACGACGCTGGCGGTGAACGGGACGGGCTGCGCGGTGATCGGGGTCTTCCTGGTGGTGATCACCGAGGGGCGGCCCGCGCATCCGCTGCTGCGGCCGTTCTTCGGCACCGGGGTGCTGGGCGGATTCACCACCTTCTCCACGTACGCGGTGGACATCCGGCGGCTGGTGGCGCAGGGCCGGCCCGGGACCGGGGTGGCGTACCTGGGGCTGACGCTGCTGGTGGCGCTGACCGCGGTCTGGGCGGCGGCCGCAGTGACGCGCCGTCTGGTCCGGCGCGGGGCCCGGAGGTCGGGGTGACGCGGCTGACCGGGTCGGCGCTGCGGCTGACCGTACTGGTGGGCGAGAACGACCGCTGGCACCACCGCCCGCTGTACAGCGAGATCGTGCACCGGGCCCGGGCGGCCGGGCTGGCGGGGGCGAGCGTGTTCCGGGGGATCGAGGGGTTCGGGGCGTCGTCGCTGGTGCACACGGCCCGGCTGCTGTCGTTGAGCGAGGACCTGCCCGTGGCGGTGGTGATCGTGGACACCGAGGAGCGGGTCCGGGGCTTCCTGCCGCAGCTGGACGCACTGGTGGGGGAGGGGCTGGTGGTGCTCGACCCCTGCGAGGTGATCCGGTACGTCGGACGGGCCGGCGACGGCGGTGGCGGGGCGGAGGCGGGGCGGTGAACTGGCTGCTGGTGGTGGTCGGGGCGGTGGTCGGCGCGCCGCTGCGGTACCTGACCGACCGGGCGGTGCAGGCCCGGCACGACTCGGTGTTCCCGTGGGGCACCTTCACCGTGAACGTGGCCGGTTGCCTGGTGCTCGGGCTGGTGACCGGGGCGGTGGCGGCCGGCGCGGCGTCCTCGCACGTCCAACTCCTGCTCGGGACGGGGCTCTGCGGGGCGCTGACGACGTATTCGACCTTCTCGTACGAGACGCTGCGGCTGGCCGGGGGCGGGGCCGGGCGGTACGCGCTGGCCAATGTGGTCGGCAGCGTGGCGGCGGGGCTGGCGGCGGTGTACGCGGGGGCGGGACTGGCCTCGGCGCTCTGGGGGTGAGCGCGCCGTCGGCCCGGCGTGTCCCGGTCGGTCCGGCGCGTCCCGGTCCGGAGGTTTGAACCCGTGGGGTTGCGCCGGCCGGATGGCGTCCGGGGGCTTCCTGCCGGGCCGCCCGTGTCCCGCTGCCCGGGGCGCGCGTTGGGCACCGAAAGTGCCGCGCGCGATGGCGGCGGCCCGGGCCCGGGTGGGGCAGCGGAAGAGGGAGCTCGGTGGCGGCGATGCGTTCGGTGCGCGAGGTGGGCGCTCGGGAGGAACGTTCGGCCGGTCGTCCGGCGGTCGTCCGTCCGGCGGCCGACCGGCCGGTGGTGGTGCGGGCGGTGGCGGTTCGGCAGGCGGAGCCGAGGGCGGTGGCGGTGCGCAACGGTGTGGTGCGGGCGGCGGCGGTGCTGGCGGTGGCCGGGCTGGGCCTGACCGGGTGCATGTCGGTGGGGCCGGCCGCGGACGAGAAGCACGGCACGGTGCCGGTCGGGCAGGCCGGGACGGTGGGCAAGGCCGGTGGCGGAGCGTCGGCCTCGCCGACCGGCGGTCGCCCGGGTGGCGCGTCCGGGCGGTCGGAGCGTCCTGGGGGCGTGCAGGTGGCGAACACGCCGGGGGCGGGTCAGACCCCGGCGCCGGGCGAGGCGTCGCCCGGCGCGAACGGCGCGGCTGCCGGCGCGGAGGCGGCACCGGGCGCGGTGCCGCCCGTCGACGAGCCGGGCGCGAACGGTGCCGCCGGGGGCGTGAGCGCCAGTAGCGCACCTCACTCGGGCACCGGTTCCTCCGCCGGCGGGACGACGGCCGGCACGGGTGGCACAGGCGGTACGGGCGGCGGTGGAACCGGCGGCAGCGGCGGAACGAGCGGCGGAACGGGCGACGGGCGGTCCGGTGGCGGCACCGCGACCGGCCCGGCGGCGAGCCCGAGTGCCCGGCCGTCCGCCTCCCCCGATGCCAGCCCCGTCACGCCCGCCCCGCCCGCCACACCGGCTCCGGAGCCCTCGCCCGGCAACTCCGGATCTTCGGCCCCGAGCCCCGGTTCGGGCGGGCACTAGCGCTCTGGCCAGTGCATTTGCCTCCGATCCCCAGGTTCGCCTATGGTGGTAGATCGTTCGTTTGATTCATTTGACTGGCGCCCTAATTCCCATCTGGCGCCCTTGGCGCGTTCCGGCGATCCGTGGCTGACCGCATAGAGGCGGTTGTGAAACAGAACCCGGACTTTGGCGCGTGCCACTTCCGGAAGGTTTTGCATGTCTCTCGTTGACGACGCCCGCTTCGCCATGCCCGCGAGCGAGTCCGCCGCCGATGTCACCCCCACCGACGCCCCCGAGGTCGAGCTGATCGACGCCGACCAGGACGTCGACCTCGACTCCGACCTGGACGCCGCCGACGAGGCCGCGGCCGAGGAGAGCGTCGAGCCCACCATCACCTTCGGTGACCTGGGCCTGCACGACGACGTCGTGCGCGCCCTCGCCAAGCGCGGCGTCACCACCCCCTTCCCGATCCAGGCCGCGACCATCCCGGACGCGCTGGCCGGCAAGGACGTGCTGGGCCGTGGCCGTACCGGCTCCGGCAAGACCCTCAGCTTCGGCCTGCCGCTGCTGACCCGCCTCGCCGACGGCGAGCGCACCAAGCCCAAGCACCCGCGCGGCCTGATCCTCGTCCCGACCCGCGAGCTGGCCATGCAGGTGGCCGACGCGCTGGAGCCGTTCGGCTCGGTGCTCGGCCTCAAGCTCAAGGTCGTCTGCGGCGGCACCTCGATGTCGAACCAGATCTACGCGCTGGAGCGCGGCGTCGACGTCCTGGTCGCCACCCCCGGCCGTCTGCGCGACCTGCTGAACCGCGGCAGCGCCAAGCTGGGCGACGTCCGGACCGTCGTGCTCGACGAGGCCGACCAGATGGCCGACATGGGCTTCCTGCCCGAGGTCACCGAGATCCTCGACCAGGTGCCGGCCGGCGGCCAGCGCCTGCTGTTCTCCGCCACCCTGGAGAACGAGATCGACACCCTGGTCAAGCGCTACCTGAAGAACCCGGTCACCCACGAGGTCGACCCGTCGGCCGGCGCGGTCACCACCATGACCCACCACATCCTCGTGGTGAAGCCCAAGGACAAGGCGCCGATCACCAACGCGATCGCCGCCCGCAAGGGCCGCACGATCATCTTCGTCCGCACCCAGATGGGCGCCGACCGCGTCGCCGAGCAGCTCATCGAGGCCGGTGTGAAGGCCGACGCGCTGCACGGCGGCATGACCCAGGGCGCCCGTACCCGCGTCCTCGGCGACTTCAAGGACGGCTACGTCAACGTCGTCGTCGCGACCGACGTCGCCGCCCGCGGCATCCACGTCGACGGCATCGACCTGGTCCTGAACGTGGACCCGGCCGGCGACCACAAGGACTACCTGCACCGCTCGGGCCGCACCGCGCGGGCCGGCCGCTCCGGCGCCGTCGTCACCCTGGTGCTGCCGCACCAGCGTCGCGGCGTGTTCCGCCTGATGGAGGACGCGGGCGTCGACGCCTCGCGCCACATCCTCGACCACGCCTTCGACGCCGAGGTCGCCAAGATCACCGGCGCCCGTTCGCTGATCGAGGTCCAGGCCGAGAGCGCCGCCGGCATCGCCGGTGCCGCCGAGCGCGAGCTCGCCGACATGACCCGCCAGCTGGAGCGCGCGCAGCGCCGCGCCACCGAGCTGCGCGAGGAGGCCGACCGCCTGGCCGCCCGTGCCGCGCGCGAGCGGGCCGACCTGGGCATCGAGGACGAGGCGCCCGCCGCCGAGGCCGAGGGTGCCGAGACCGCCGCGACCACCGAGGTTCCCGCGGAGACGGCCGCCCCGGCCGCCGCCGTGACCGAGGAGCGGGCCCCGTCCTACCGCGAGGCGCGCACCGAGCGCCCGGCGTACGGCCGTGACCGTGACGACCGCGGCCGCGACGACCGCGGTGGCCGCTCCGGTGGCTTCAACCGTGACCGTGACGACCGTGGCGGTCGCTCCGGTGGCTTCAACCGTGACGACCGTGGTGGCCGTTCCTTCGGTGACCGCGACAACCGTGGCGGCGGCGCCGGTGGCTTCAACCGTGACCGTGACGATCGTGGTGGCCGTTCCTTCGGTGACCGCGACAACCGTGGCGGCGGCTTCAACCGTGACGACCGCGGCGGCCGCTCCGGTGGCTTCAACCGTGACGACCGTGGTGGCCGTTCCTTCGGTGACCGCGACAACCGTGGCGGCGGCGCCGGTGGCTTCAACCGTGACCG
>NZ_JBHVWC010000016.1:79365-148476 GCF_042882445.1 Kitasatospora sp. NPDC058218
TGACGATCGTGGCGGCCGTTCCTTCGGTGACCGCGACAACCGTGGCGGCGGCTTCAACCGTGACGACCGCGGCGGCCGCTCCTTCGGCGACCGTCCGGCCCGCTCCTTCGGTGACCGTCCGGCCTTCGGTGACCGTGACAACCGCGGTGGCGGCAGCGCCGGCAGCAGCCGTCCGTTCTCCCGCCGCGACGACCACCGCTCCGGTGGCCGCCCGCAGGCCTCCGGTGGCTTCAACCGTGACCGCGACGACCGCGGCGGCCGCCCCGGCGGCTTCAACACCGGTGGTTTCAACCGCGACGACCGCAAGCCGCGTTGGAAGAACTGACGCCGCCCGGCGCCTCGCGCTGACGCCCGACGGGCCCGCTCCACTTCGGTGGGGCGGGCCCGTCCGCGTTCCCGCCCCGGCGGGCTCCCCGGCCCGCCGGTCGGCGATCCGGCCGTGTTGTTCTGCTGGTGAGAATAACCTGTGGCGCCGGGGAGGCACGCTCCCGTACGGTCACGGACATGAGCAGCAGACTGCATGGCGTGGCGGTGGTGAACGAGGGGATCGCCGAGCGGGGGAGCTACCGGGCGGCCGGGGGCGAACTCGTGGAGGTGGCGGAGCAACTGGCGGCGGCCAGGGCGGGGACGGTGTCGTACCCGCCGCAGGCGCTGGACGCGTTGCTGGGGGCCGGAGCGCCCGGGCCCGGCCCGGCGACGTCCGGGTCGGCCGGGGTGCGCGGGTCGGCGGCCGTCGAGGTGACGGCCGAGGGCAGCATCGGGGCCGCCCGGCGGCTGGTGGAGGCCGGCGCCGGCCGGGTGGGCGTGCTCAACTTCGCCTCGGCGCGCAACCCCGGCGGCGGCTATCTGCGCGGCGCCCGGGCCCAGGAGGAGGACCTCTGCCGCAGCGCCCTGCTGTACTCCTGCCTGCTGGAGGCGCCGGACTACTACGAGGCGCACCGCGCCTCCGCCGACCTCCGGTACAGCCACCGGGTGATCGTCTCGCCCGACGTACCGGTCATCCGGAGCGAGAAGGGGGAGCTGCTGGCGCGGCCCTACCCGGTGACCTTCCTGACCTCGCCGGCGCCCAACGCCGGCCAGCTGGAGCTGCGCTCGGCGGGCGTGGACGTCCGGGGCGTGCTCGCCGAGCGGGCGGTCCGGGTGCTCGCGGCGGCGGCCCGGCACGAGATCCGCGCGCTGGTGCTGGGGGCCTGGGGCTGCGGAGTGTTCCGCAACGACCCGGCACAGGTGGCGGAGGCCTTCGAGGGGGCGCTGGCGCAGTACGGCGCGGCCTTCGAGCGGGTCGTGTTCGCGGTCTGGGACCGCACGCCCGTCTCGGCGAACCGGGCCGCCTTCGAGGCCCGGTTCGGCGCAGCCGTCGGCTGACGGAGGACCGCGCCGGATCCCGCGAGGGCCCGGCCTTCGCGGGAGCCCCGCCCCCCGTGCCGGCTCAGCGCTTGCGCGAGCCCAGCGCGGTCGCGGCGGTGGAGGCCGCGGTGACCACGCCGGTGACGGCGAGGACGGACGGCCAGGCGCCGATCTTCTTCGCCAGCGGGTGCGAGCCGCCGAAGGCCGCCACGTAGAGCCCGGTCAGCGCGGCGGCGGTGGCCGGGCCCGAGCGGCGGTGCCACTGTGCGGCGGCGCCGGCCCCGGCGACGGCCAGGACCGCGCCGCCCAGTTCACGCCGGCCGGTCCAACGGGCCACGCCGTAGCCGCCGATCAGACCGCCGGCCGCGGTCAGCGCGGCGGGCGCCGCGGCCGGGAGAACGTTCGGGATCCTCGCCATCGTCGACTCCACTCCTCGGAATCCTCGGGTCGTCCGACCCTAACCCGGCCGGTCCTCCGGCAGGCTCGCAGCCCGCTCCCCGCCCGCTGTGGGCCCGGCCGCCCGGTGCGGTCAGCGGAACGCCTGCTCGAACGGGAGGGCCTGGGCCGCCCGGGAGAGCCGGTCCGCGGCCTCGGCCGGTGCCAGTACCCGCTCCAGCCGCAGGTCCCCCGGGACCTGCTGGATGAACCGGCCCGCCGACCAACTGCGCTCGTACGCCTGCGGGTCCAGCACCAGCGTGCGGACGCCGTCCACCAGCGGGATGTCGCCCGGCGCGCCCTCGTTCCAGATCCACGCCCCGTCGGGCGCGACCAGGTTGAACGAGCCGTACGCCGTGACCCGTCGGCGGCCGTCCAGCTCCGCGGTCCGGCTGAGCGCGACGACCTCCGGGTCCGGCAGGGGCCCCGGCAGGTGCCCGCCGCCGATCAGTACGTCGGCGAGCAATGTGTGCAACTGGAAGTTGTCCGTCAGGCCGTCCATCCGCAGCAGGTAGCCGGTGCCGCTCGGGCGGTCCAGCACCAGCAGCGGCTCGTCGTCGAGCGTCCTGGCCAGGTGGATCAGGCCCTTGAGGTCGTGCCGGCCCTCGCCGTACCGGTCGATCAGTTCGAGCAGGACGTCCGTCACGCCGCAGGCCCGGGCGGTGGTGCGGACGGCGGCGTGGGTGTAGACCGCGAAGGAGGCCATCTGCCACAGGTGCAGCGTCCACCAGCCGATCACGGCCCGCTGGGCGTGCCACTCGTCCAGCCGGTCCGGGTCCTCGATCCGGGCGTGCGCCAGGCCCGGATCGTCCTCGTCCGGGTCGGGCAGCTCGCCGCCGCCGGTCTCCTTCCAGCGCTCCACCAGCAGCAGCGCGCCGCTCAGCGCCCCGCGCAGCCCCGCCAGCACCTGGTCGGCACAGGCCACCGGGTCGGCGCCGCGCTCGACGCAGGCGCCGACCATCATCGCCAGCTGCGCCCGGGGGAACGGCGGGGTGTCCGGGAGCAGCGCGGCCAGCCGCGGGCCGACGGCCGCCGACTCCCGCTCGCCGGCCGGCCCCAGCAGCCCGCCGACCCGTCGGAACGCGGCCTCGACGGCCTCGGCGTCGTCGGCCGCGATCGCCGCCTCCAGATCGGCTGTCGCCCCTTCGAGGGTGGGCTGCTGACGGTCTGACGGATCCGTGGACCCGCCGTGCGAGGGAATTCGGTCGGACACCATTCGCCGCAGCATAGGCGGCCGCCCGGACACCCCCGCCGCCGGGTGGCGGCGCGCACCGGGCGTGGCCGGCGGGAGTGCCGCCCGGCCCAGGCGGCGCCCGTTCGGTGCCCCGGCCCGTTCGACATCCGCCCGGCCGACGCCGCGCCCGTTCGGTGGCCCGGCCCGTCCGAGTACCGAAAACGCCCGCGCCGGGCCGGCCGGGTGATCCATACTCGCGCGGGTGACCGCGACCCATGCCCTGCCGGCCCCCTCCACGGCCGAGGCGGAACCCGCTCTGCGAGTGGCCCCGCTCGAACTCTTCCTCGACCTCGTCTTCGTCTTCACCATCACCCAGCTCACCGGGAGCCTGGCCCACCACCTCACAGTGGGCGGCCTCGCCCAGGTGGTGGTGATGCTGGCCGTGATCTGGTGGATGTACGACGCGTTCATCTGGCTGACCAACGCGATGCCGCCGAGCACCCACGGTCGGCGCGGCCTGCTGATGCTCGCCATGGCGGGCTTCCTGGTGATCTCGCTCGCCGTCCCGCACGCCTTCGAGGGCAGCGGCGTCGCCTTCGGCTGGGCGTACCTGCTGGTGGTCGCCGTCCACACCGGCATGTTCGCGGCCTCCGGCGTGGTGCTCGCCTCCGTCCTGCGGATGGGCGGGCTCAACCTGGTCGGCACCGCCCTGGTGGTGACCGGCGGCTACTTCACCGGCTTCGCCCAACTCGTCCTCTGGGCGGCCGCCTTCGCGCTGCAGTTCGCCATACCCCGGCTGGTCGACCTGCCGCAGTTCCAGCTCCGCTCGGACCACTTCGTCGAACGCCACGGGCTGATCGTGATCATCGCGTTCGGCGAGTCCGTGATCGCCATCGGTGTCGGCGCCGCCACCGCCGACCTCACCGCCCCGCTGGTCGCCGTCGCCCTGCTGAGCCTGACCGTCTGCGTGGGCCTCTGGTGGGCCTACTTCGGGCACGACGACGACGCCCGCGCCGAACACCACATGGCCGCGCTCCCCGCGGACCGCCGCAACCGGCTCGCCGTCAGCGTCTACAACCTCGGCCACTACGGGCTGTTGCTCGGGGTCCTGCTCTTCGCCGCCGGCGTGAAGTCCGCCGTCGCCAACCCGGACGCCCCGATCGGTCTCGCCCAGGCGTCGGCGCTGGCCGGCGGTGTCGCCCTCTTCCTCGTCGTCAACACCGCCGTCCGACGGACCTTCGCGCTGACCCCGAACCTCCCCCGCCTGCTCGCGGCCGTCGTGCTGGCGGGCACCGTCGAGCTCGGCACCTCCGTCTCCGCGCTGGCGGAGGTGGCCGCCGCCGTCGGAGTGCTCGGTGCGGCCTTCGGCTACGAGGCCGCTCGCCGCCGGTGAGAGACTCGCACCGTGACTGACCACATGATCACGGACGGCCTCTACCGGGTGCGCAACGTCGGCAGCGGGCTGCTGCTGGAGGTCGCCGACGGGAGCCGCCGCAGCGGCGCCAAGGTCGTCCTCGGGGCGCAGAGCGGCTCCGACGCCCAGCTCTGGCGGCTCACCGCCGTCCACCCGGGCGGCGCCCTCTTCCACGTCGAGAACGCCGCCAGCGGGAAGCGCCTCGACGTCACCGGGGCGTCCCCCGAGGACGGCGTCCTGATCCAGCAGTGGTCGGCCAACGCCTTCGGGGCCCAGGAATGGCTCCTCGAACACCACCTCGACGCTCCCGGCACCTACACCCTGACCAGCTTCATCAGCGGCAAGCCGCTCACCGCCACCACCCCCGGCAACCCGGTCGAACAGCGCGAGGACCTCGACTCGCCCACGCAGTGGTGGCGCCTGGAGCGCCAGGGATAGGTGAGGCTCGCCGGCCGTGCGCCGACCGGCGGCCCGATCAGGCCGAGAGGTTGGCGCGGAGCGCCGCCAGGTCGTCCTCGGTGGTGCCGTGGGCGCGGAGGTAGTCGGCGACGGAGCCGTGCCCGGTCCGGATCCAGCTCAGGGACGAGGCCAGGAGCGGGGCGGAGATGGGGCGCGAGACGCGCTCGGTGCCGGTCTCGTCGAGGTACGGGGTCGGGCCCGCGAGCAGGCCGAGGCCGGCGTTGGAGAGCAGGAAGTCGGCCATCAGCTCGGCGTCGGAGGCGCCCAGCAGGGACTGCACGACGGCGATGGTCAGGCCGGTGCGGTCCTTGCCGACGGCGCAGTGGACGACGGCCGGCACCCCGCCGGGGGCGCCGAGGAGGCGGATGGCGGCGACCAGGGAGGGGCCGGCCGTCTCGGCCATGAAGGGGTAGAGCTCGGCCTGGTCCTCGGGCCACGGCCGGTCGATGTCCCCGCGGTTGGCCGGGAGGGTGGGGAGGCTGACCGCCTCGTGGTCGAGGCCGAACCGCAGATCGGGCCAGGTCTCCAGCTCGAAGGGGCTGCGCAGGTCGATCACGGTGCGCAGGCCGAGGTCCTTGAGGCGCTGGGCACCCTCCGGGGTGAGGTTGTGGAAGGACCCGGAGCGGTAGAGCACGCCCGTGCGCAGGGCGCCGACGCCCCCGGCGTCGCGGAAGTTGCGCACGCCGGGGATGTCGAGGAAGGCGGACGGCAGGTCGGGTTCACGGTCCGTCAGGTCGTCGGTCATGGGCTCCACCGTACGGGCGGGGGAGCTCGCGGGGGAAGGAAACGGACCGCGTGGTCTCAACGGCCGCCGGAGACGTCCAGGAAGGTGCCCGTGCTGTACGAGGCGGCGGGGGAGAGCAGGTAGAGGATCGCCTCGGCGACCTCCTCCGGCTGCCCGCCGCGCCGCATCGGCAGCCCGGGTGCGACCCGGTCGACCCGGCCGGGCTCGCCGCCCAGGGCGTGGATCCCGGTGTGGATCAGGCCGGGGCGGACGGCGTTGACCCGGATGCCCTCGGCGGCGACCTCCAGGGCCAGCCCGCGGGTCATCGAGTCGACGGCGCCCTTGGCGGCCGCGTAGTCCACGTACTCGTTCGGCGAGCCGAGCCGGGAGGCGGCGGAGGAGACGTTGACGATGGCGCCGCCCCGCCCGCCGTACCGGGTGGACATCCGGCGGACGGCCTGCGCGGCGCAGAGGAACGGGCCGGTGATGTTGGAGGCCCAGATCCGGTTCAGCCGGTCCTCGTCGATCTCCTCCAGCCGGCACTGCTTCTCCAGCGTTCCGGCGTTGTTCACCAGCGCGGTGAGCGGGCCCAGTTCGGCGTCCACGGTGGCGAACAGCCGCTCGACCTCGGCGGTGCGGGTGACATCGGCCCGGACGGCGAGGGCGGTACCGCCCTCGGCCCGGACGGCGTCCGCCACCGCGGTGGCGGAGGCCTCGTCGGAGCGGTAGTTGACGCAGACCCGGTAGCCGCGCCGCCCGGCCAGCAGGGCGGTGGCGGCGCCGATGCCGCGCCCGGCGCCGGTGACCAGGAGGACCTCCGGGCGGTCGGCGGAGACGGCGGTGGCGGCTGCGGCAGAAGGAAGGGAGGACATGGTTCGAACGCTACCCGGTGGGCGGCGGACCAGTCCGTGCGGCAGGGGCTCTTCGAAGCAGGGGAATTCGCTCGCCCGGTGCGGCCCCGGCAGGGCAGACTCCTCGGACCGCCGCCGCCCGCGGCGAGGCCCTGAGCCCGACACGCGCTACCCGAGACCCGAGGAGAGCCATGCCCCCCGCGCCCGGCACCGTCCTGCTCTCGGGCGTGGTCGGCTCGACCGCGTACGGCTTCGCCCACGCCGGCTCGGACGTCGACCGGCTGGGCCTGTTCGCCGCGCCGACCGAGGACTTCCACGGCCTGCACCGCCCGGCCGAGTCCCGGGTCACCACCGAGCCCGACACCACCCTGCACGAGGCCGCCAAATGGTGCCGCCTCGCGCTCGCCTGCAACCCGACCGCCTCCGAACTCGTCTGGCTGCCGGCGGACCTGTACGAGGTGCGCAGCACGCTGGGCGAGGAGCTGATCGCGATCCGCGGCTCCTTCCTGAGCGCCACGGCCGTCCGGAACTCCTACCTCGGCTACGCCGACCAGCAGTTCCGCAAGCTGCTCACCCGCGACACCGCCGACCGGGCAGGCCACCGCCGGGCGGCCAAGCACGCCCGGCACCTGGTCCGGCTCACCGAGCAGGGCGTCCGGCTCCACGAGACGGGCGAGAACCTCGTCCGGCTGCCCGACCCGGAACGGGTCCGCGAACTCGGTGACCGCATCGCCGAACACCCCGCCACCGCCGAGCCCCTGCTCGCCGCCGCCGCCGAACGCCTCGCCCGCCCCGGCGCCCTCCCGCCGGCCCCGGACCCGCGCCCCGTCGAAGCCTGGCTCCGCCGCGTCCGCGCGGCCCTGTGGCGCACGAACGCGCTCTGAACGACGCCGCCGGACGGCGCGTGCCGGTAGGGCTGAGGCGTTCGAGTTCCTACCGGCACGCGCCGTGCTACCTCACGGGCGGATGGCGGCGGGCGCGGTGGTGGTGGGCGCGCTGCTGGCGGGCGAGTCCGTCCCCTGCGGCGCCGCGAACGTGATGACAGCGATGACCGCTGTGGCGACGGCCGCCACCGCGGAGGCCACCGAGGCCGTGGTGTTGACCACGCCCTGGGTGTGTTCACGGCCCTTCGCGGCGCGGCTAACCTCTCCAGTTGAGGGGAGGCCGCACTCGTGCGTCCCTCCCCTGGCGGAGGGGACCTCCATCGGGTGGTCGTTGTCGTGCGACTCGGTCGCCATGGGTGTCTCCTTCGGTAGGGCGGGCGCGGCGCCTGGAGGACTGATCGCGCCCGCCTTTTATGGGTCGCCCCCGGCTCTGTGAAGCTGGGGGCGACTTTTTCTATCAGCGCCCGGATGCCAGTTCGACGCTGACGAACTCTCCTACGGTTGGAACTTGCCGTTCTGCTTGGCGGGAACATACCTGCCTTGCCGTGTCGAAATATTTGCGTTAGGCGAGTAGTCAAGCCTCTGGCCTGCGTCGATGGTGATGCGAGGCTTACGTCGGCGCATCATGGGCGCCCACGCGGGAGTGGGTTTGCGAATCGGGCGAGCGACGTGAATCTGACATATCGGATCAATTCGCGCGGCGCTGGTGCCCCCAAACCCCCACTCCGAGAATGGCTGATAGTCGCGCGTGCATTGCGCCCATTGTTTGATTGCTTGGTATAAGCGCGCTATCGGCAGGATCCTCGGAGGACCGCGCGTGGGGCCACCGTGACGAGGCCTTGACCAGCCACTCCGCGGTATGGTTTCTCCTGGACTGGTCTGCGAGGAGCGTGAAGTATGCAACGAACGTCGGTGGAGCTCTTTGCCGGAGGGGGCGGTCTCGTTCAGGCCAGTACGAAGGCCGGGTTCCGTCATCTGCTGCTCAATGAGTTCGCCCCGCGGGCGTGCGAGACCCTTGAGGCGAACGGGTTCGCGCGCCATGGCGAGGGCTCTCGCCCTTCGGTTCCCGAGCCTGGCGGGCGGGTGCCGCTGGTCGCCGGTGACGTGCGGAAGCTGGAGATGGAGTACCTGGCCGAGTGTGGCGTGGACCTTCTCGCCGGTGGGCCACCGTGTCAGCCGTTCAGTCTCGGGGGGGTCGCGAGGGGGGATGAGGACCAGCGCAACATGTTCCCCGAGATGTTTCGCGCGGTTCGCGAGATCCGGCCCAAGGCGGTCATTTGCGAGAATGTCGTGGGTTTGCTTCGGTCGTCATTTGCACCGTATTTCGAATACATCCAGCGTGAGTTGACCCTGCCATTCGTGGAGCGTCCCGAGGGGATTGCCTGGCGAGAGCACGACAATTCGCTCCGCGAGCGAATCGAGCTCGGCGACACGGATCCGGCGAAACGATACGACGTGCTCAGGGTGCGAGTGAACGCGGCCGACTACGGGGTTCCTCAGATTCGACACCGGGTAATTCTCGTGGCCTTTAGAGGCGACCTCGGTGTCGATATGGCTGAATTCGAGAAGTCCGTGCGGCCGACACACTCCAAGGAGTTGCTCGTCCAGGCCCTCAGGGACGGCTCGTACTGGGGTGATCATGGGAAGGTCGACAAGCGCGTACGCGGCAGGATCACGGCGCGCTATGCCGATGAGCTGCCCTTCGAAGGACCGGCCACCAGTGGCGATGAGCCGCGTTCTCGCTGGCTGACGTTGCGTGATGCCATCAAGGGTCTGCCGGAGATCGACCTGACCAAGCTGGACAAGACGACGGAGCAGGGCGACTGGCCCGACCACGTCGGCTGGCCGGGGGCCCGGATCTACACGGGCCACACCCCCAACGAACTGGACCAGCCGGCGAAGACCGTGAAGGCCGGCGTACACGGGGTGCCCGGGGGCGAATCGGTCATGATGTTGGACAAGTGGGTGGAGGACCCCCAAATCCCTGGAGGGCGTCAGTACCTGCATCGTTATATGACGGTCAGGGAGACGGCTCGAGTCATGACCTTCGATGACGGGTGGAAGCTGCGGGGCCCACGTGGCGAGCGTATGAGGCAGCTGGGCAACGCGGTTCCGGTGCGGCTTGGCCAGGTCTTCGCTCAGGCGGTCTCGGACGCGCTGGACGCGGCGGAATCGCGCGCGTGACCGGGTCCGGTACGGCTCGTCAGAGCGGCTGGAAGGAGAAGCCGCCACCGCTACGTGCCTGGAAGGGGCGGGCGGGGCGGAGCAGGGAGGCGCTCACGGCTGAGCAGGACCGCGCGGCCGGGGGGCGGGGAGTGCGCTACGTCCCGGTCGGTGAAGGGCGCTACGCGCTGGCGTCCGTCGAACTGAAGCTCCTGCCGGCCACACGCCGGGTCCGCGCGTATCTGCGGTGGTCGGACCGGGGACGTTCGCCTGCCCGCTACGTGGGGGAGGTGGGGCACGAGACTCGTGCCGCCAACCTCGCCGCTGGATGGGAACTGGCCAGGGCGAAGGGTCTCGTCGGTTCGCGACCGCTTCCCGAGGAGTCCTGGGCGTCGTCGGACGCGGTGCGCTCCGTGATGCGAGCCAACCGCGGCAAGGACACCAAGCCCGAGCTTCGGTTGCGTTCGATCGTCCATGCCGAAGGGCTGCGGTATCGGGTGTCGAGTCGGCCGCTTCCCCAGGTGCGGCGCACCGCCGACCTGGTCTTCACCAAGGCCCATGTCGCGGTGTTCGTCGACGGCTGCTTCTGGCACGGCTGTCCGGAACACCTGCGCCCGGCGCGCAGGAACGCGGACTTCTGGGGAGCGAAGATCACCGCGAACCGGGCCCGGGACGAGGAGACCGACCGCCTCCTCGCTGCGGCCGGCTGGCGCGTAGTGCGGGTCTGGGAGCACGAGGATCCGGTGGAAGCCGCTCGCAGGGTCATCGAGGTGGTGCGGGAGCTGGCGTGACGGGCGGCCCGGGGACGCTGCCGCCAGCGCTGGACTCAAGTGATTCACGCGAGAGGGTGATCTGGGACGGCCACCCCTTCTACGCTGTCCCACGTAGATCGCCCTCGTTCCAACTGCCGCTCCGGTCGTGTCGGTATGTCGGGTGGGGCCGCTCATCGTCGAAGTAGGAGGGGAAGGGCTTGAAGATCACGCCGTCCGCACGGATCCTTCGGATGCTGGGCGAGATCGAGTTCGATCCATGGCAGTGTGTCGCGGAGTTGATCGACAACTCCTTTGACGACTTCACCGGGATCGTCCGCTCCGGTGACCCTTGGGCGGGCGGTTTCAAGGTGAGTGTGACCTTGCCGAGTCCGAGTACGCGATCCTCCGACGCGCAGGTCGTCATCACGGACACGGGCCGCGGCATGAGCTACGAGACCTTGGGGCGGGCTGTCAGCGCGGGCTGGTCGAGCAACGATCGCTTCGACAAGCTCGGTCTTTTCGGTATGGGGTTCAATGTCGCGACCGCCCGACTCGGTCGCCGCACGCGTGTTCTCACCACACGCCCCGGTGACTCCGAGTGGATTGGGGTGGAGATCGACCTCGATCGGATCGGTGATGACTTCGAGGCTGAGGACATCAGGGAGGCTAAGGACGATCCCAATGTCCACGGCACGAGGATCGAGATCAGCCGACTGCATGCCGAGCGAGCGGACTGGTTGAGGCGTAACGCGTCAGGGCTCCGCAATACCTTGGGGCGTACGTACGCGTGGCTGTTGGACCATCGTCCCTACGAGCTCTGGGTTCAGGGGCAGAAGGTCCGCGCGAGGCGTCATTGCAGGTGGGGTGATGACCGCTTCGTGACCTACGGCAGTGGAGCCAGGGCCGAGCGGATTCCCGCTTTTATCAAGATCGATCAGAAGTACGAGGACGCCGAGGCCTGCCAGGACTGCGGTAACTGGCAGGTCGTGGGGCTCGACAGCTGCGGCCAGTGCCGGAGTGAACGGCTGGCGCCGAGAGAGCGTCGGATTCACGGCTGGGTAGGAGTCCAGCGGCATCTGGACAAGCGCGAGTTCGGGATCGACTTCCTGCGGAACGGGCGAAAGATCCTTCAGTGGGACAAGCGCTTGTTCGACTGGCAGGACCCGAATGATCCGACCGGAGCCGTGGACACCGAGTATCCGATCGAGCTGGCCAATCAGGGTGGCCGCCTCATCGGGGAGATCCACTTGGACCACGTCCCGGTGACGTACCAGAAGAACGCCTTCGAATACAGCAGCGGTAGTTGGCGGGGGGCTGTCGACTACCTGCGAGGCCCGGGGCCGCTTCAGCCCGAGAAGGCGAAGAAGGCGAATCACGCCGAGAACGACAGTCCCCTCGGGCTGCTGTACAAGGCCTACCGGCGAAACGCCGCAGGAGCGCGCTGCCTGATCCCCGGTGACGGCAAGGGGCCCATCCACGAGGAGACTCGGCGTTGGGCGCAGCTCTTCCACGCGGGAGACCCGGCCTATCAGACCGACGAGCGCTGGTGGGACGCGGTAGTCAATCATGAGGAGTCGGGCAAGCGATCGAAGCTTGACACGGCTCAGCAAGGGACTCCGAAGCTTCCCAACGAGGAGGCCGTGCTGGAGGCTCTGGGCGTCATCGAGAGCGGCGGTCCGGCGCTCGACGAAGCCTTGGGCAAGGACGGGTCGACGGTCGAGCCGGTGCTCGACGACAAGAGCCCGGTGAAGCGGAAGGAGACCTTTCAGGAACGCGTCGACCGGTACCGACTCGACTCGGTCATGGTCCCGGAGCTCACCCGCGAATTCGGTTTGCCGAAGCTGGGGTTCCTCAGTGTCGAGACTCGCCGTATGTCCGCGTCGCGGCTGCGAGACGCGGGTGACCGGCCCACGCCGGTTCTGCTGGTGCAGGAGCAGGGAGGGAAGGCGGTCGCTTTCTTCGACCCCGAGCACTCGGCCTTCACGAAGGCCGGAGCGGAACCCGCTGATCTTCTTCTCGTAGAGATCGCCGCCACCTTGAGGGTTCAGGCCGGCAGTGAGCTGAGCCACTCCGAATTGGTGGCGGAGCTCTGCGTCGAATGCCTTCCCGACACCGCGCTTGATCCGGTACGGATCGCGGCCGAGGCTCGGGAGCTCCTGGTCGTGGTGCGGGAGAGGATGGCGGCCTGTGTGGACGAGGATCCTGAGCGGGCGTTCCAGTTCCTCTCGCCGGACGAGCTCACGGCGACCGAGAACGAGATGATCGCGCTCGGACTCGCGACCCACACGGCGAAGCTCGGTGTGACCAGCGAGTTCATTCACCACGCCCCGTCGCTGTTCCTGGTGAAGCTGCTCGAATCGTGGCCCGAGGTCTTCATGGACGGCCGTGCCTTCAACGGCGCCTACTCCACGGTGACTTCTCCCTCCGCGCGTCGAATCAGCCTCGCCACCATCGTGGGATACCTCAACGACGTCGCGACACTGGCGAGCTTCACCACCAGGAACCCGCTGCGACTTCAGCGCTCTCGCCTGAGCAACAGGCTGCTGACCGACGAGTTGGCGGAGGGGATGTGACCGGCGGCTTCCTGTCCGCGGGAAGCCTACTGGCGGGCGGCGCTCGTGGGCTGCCGCACGCCGTCGAGCGGGCTTTGTGGCACCTGGGGTTCGTGGATGTCCGGGTCGTGGACGGCGCGGGTGACGAGGGCGCCGACCTACTCGGGGTGCGAGACCGTGAGCAGTGGGTCTTCCAATGCAAGTGGTCGAGCCGCGGTCCCATCGGGCGAGAGGGGGTGGATGACCTCGAGCGCGCGCGTACCCGCTATCGGGCCGATCGATCCATCCTGGTGACCAACGCCAGCCTCAATCGAACAGCCGAGGCCCGGCGGCAGGCGCTCGCCTCGATCGGAATCAAGATCACGGTGTGGGACGGTCCCACCCTCGCGAGCATCTGGGAGCGAATGCCCGCACGAGTACCCAGCGCCTATGCCCTTCGGAAGTACCAGCGCGAGGCCGCCGACAGGATCGAGCGGGACCTCCTCGCCCACGGGACCTCGCTCCTGGTGCTCGCCACCGGCTTGGGTAAGACGGTGGTCGGAGGGGAGACGATCGATCGCTTCATCGCGAGGCGGCCAGAAGCGCCGGTCCTGGTCGTCGCCCACATGAAGGATCTGGTCGAGCAGCTGGAGCGGGCGTTGTGGCGCCACCTTCCCAAGACGGTGCCCACGCGCCTCCTCACGGGCGAGTCCCGGCCGTCTTCCTACGATGGCGTCCTCGTGGGGACTGTCGAATCCGTCCTGGGGGCCGTGCGCTCGGGGTGGTCACCGGAGTTGGTGATGGTGGACGAGACCCACCACGTCGGCGAACAGGGTCGCTTCGCGGAGCTTCTGGATCGTTGTGAAGGCGCGCTGAAGCTGGGGGTGACGGCCACACCCTGGCGCGGAGACAAGTTCGACATCACCGCGCGGTTCGGCCCGCCGAGCTTCTCCATGAGCATCGCCGAGGGCATGGCCGAGGGTTTCCTCTCGGCCGTCGACTATCGGCTTTTTGTGGACAATGTGGATTGGGAAACCGTGCGGGAGGAGAGTCAGCACAGCTACTCGATCAAGGACCTCAATCGGAAGCTCTTTCTCCCGCAGCGGGACGAGGAGATCGTCGAGCATCTCCGTGTGGCGTGGCGCGGCACACCGGATCCGAGGGCCATTCTGTTCTGTCAGACGATCGAACACGCGGAGCATATGGCGAGGCTTCTCGCGAAAACTGATCCGGAGTGGCGGTCCGCTTCATTCCTCCATAGCGGACTGCCTCGCCAGAGGCGACAGACTCTGCTCAACGAGTTTCGCCTCGGGCGAGTCCCAATTATTACCTGCGTCGATGTGTTCAATGAGGGCGTAGATGTTCCGGATGTCAATCTGATCGCATTTCTGCGCGTGACGCACAGCCGTCGGATCTTCGTTCAGCAGCTGGGGCGGGGGCTTCGGCTCAGTCCGGGGAAGGACGCCCTGAAGGTCCTTGACTTCGTGACCGACGTCAGGAGAATCGCCGCTGCCCTTGAGCTCAAGCGGACGCTCGACGCCGCAGGCAGTGAGGAGCTTGAGATGCCTTTCTATCGACACTCCAAGATCGAGTTCAGTGACAATACTGCGGGGACATTTCTCGACCACTGGATCGAGGACGCCGCGAGTCTTGAGACCGCGGCGGATGAGGTGCGTCTGCAGTTCCCGGCGGAGGGGAGGATCGGCTGACCATGCGTATGCCAATAGATCTTGAGATGCAGATCGTCAAGATGCTTTACAGCGAGGCGGAGGAAGTCGGCTGGACTTATCTTCCGGATTCCGATCGGACTGCTTCGTATAATCGATGGGCGGATGATCAGCACATCGGCGGAAAGATGTCCTTGTTCTTCAAGACGGCTCAGCAAAGGCGTGTCTGGATCAAGGACGGGCCGATGAAGGAGTACTCGCGGGCCATTTACGGTATCGGAAAGTACGCGCCTCTCGTGCCGAACCCCGGAGCGGCTGTCAGTACGCTGGTGGGCAAAGCCCTCGGGCCCGACTGGCAGCCGGATCTGGAGACTCAGCAGATCAAGCCGCTTCGTGTGCTGGCGAGCTCCGAATCGGAGAGCACAACGTTCACCTGGGGGCCGGCCAGAGACCTGAAGCACCTGGTGTGGGCCGCACTGCGGGCGGGGGCGAACGGGGACGCGGTGCCCTGGACGCTCTGTGTCGTCACATCCTTCGTCAAGCCGATCCCGCTTGAGGAGAGGCGGGAACACGAGCGGATCGCCGCGCGCTGTGGTCTGAGAATCGAGCATGTGGTGGGGGCGTGATGTCTGGAAGTGACGCGGCGACGGCCCCGCAGGCCGCCGACTGGATCACCAATTGCTGGGAGATCCATGACGAGCGCTCCCGGGAGATGTCGATACGACGGGCCCAAGGCCAGACCTTGAGCGAGATCGGGGCAGCCTATGGGCTTTCCCGTGAACGGGTCCGGCAGGTGATCCAGGCCCAGGAGCAGGCCTGGGAGACGTGGGCCGATATGTTCCAGGGCGACTGGCGCGAGGACGTTCTGCGACGATTCGTCGACAGCCCCCTCGTCGCCGAGCAGGCGCTCGCCGAGGTTCTCGTGGACCCGCGGGGAGTCGTTCGTCGGGCACTGCTCGGCCGTTTGGGCCTCAAGGAGCCCCAGACCTGGAGCGGACGAATCGCTGGTATCTGGGCCGCCGATGAGACGTCCCTCGACACTCTCTTGCGGGAGTTGGTCGCACAGGCGCCGATCCGCGCGGAGGAGCTCGAGGAACGGGCGGCCGCGCTCGGTATCCCGGACGTCGTACCGATCGAGGACATTCTCACCGATCGGAGGAGCCCGCTCGTCAGGGGAACGGGCGGGCACTGGCTCAGGCGCTCCGCGAAAGGCCGCGATGCCGCTTACCTGTGGTTGGAACAGGTGGGCGAGGCTCGGCGAGTCGAGGACATCAACGAGGGTATTGGGGGAGCCGGCCCGCGAGCCCTGGGTGAGGCACTGCGGCGGGATGAACGGTTTCGGCAGATTCGTCCGGAAGGTACCTGGGTGATCGCCGATTGGCCGTTGGCGCAGGCCTCGACTCACACGAACGCACTCGACGTGATGGTGCAGGTGCTCCGAACCTCAGGCCCCTTGGGAAGGCGAGAGTTGTTCGCCAGGGTGATGAAGGAGTATCCGGTCGGCTACGCGCGGCTGCAGCAGTGCCTCATCAGTGATCAGATCGGACGATTGCCCGGTGGGCTGCTCGGTCTGGTCGAGGACGGCGCGGAGCCACTGGAGGCGAGTGAGCCGACGCGGCCGCCCACCATGGTGGTCGATGAGTCGGGTCAGGTCATCGGTATTCGACTGCTTGTGGACAAGGATGTCCTGCGTGGCAGCGGCATCGTTGTGAACTCTTGGTTGACCTGGTACTTGGGGCTGAGGCGAGCGCCCATGTCACGCACCTTCGCGTTGGCCGATGGGTCCGGTCACCTTGTCATTCGTCGAGGAACCAGTGCGGCGCAGATGTCGAGCCTGAGGGCTCAGGCACAGTCCCAGGGAATGGTGCAGGGGTGCCAACTCGTCGTACTCATTCGCCTCGACGAGGAGTCCGCTGTGATCAGGCACGCGTGTCAGGCTGGTAGTTGCCCTGCGGTGGCCGGGGGTTAGGCGTCATCGCCGGCTGTTCCGTCTGACTGGATGAGGGCGGGTGAGGGCGGGTTCCGGGGGTTGGGACGGGGCAGTCGAAAGTGGGCCGCGCGGGGCAGGGCCGCTCATGACAGGGTCGATGGGGCGGGGGATCGGCTTGGGCCGCCGTTCGTTCCGGGACCCGGCGCGTCCGCGCAATCCACTGGCGGAGGCCTGGGCGCCACCGGGTAGGATCGCCCTGGCCCGCCCCGCACGGGGCGGTCCACGGGCCGCTAGCTCAATTGGCAGAGCTGCGGACTTTTAATCCGTAGGTTCAGGGTTCGAGCCCCTGGCGGCCCACCGTGAAGACCCAGGTCGGAGATCTCCGGCCTGGGTCTTTCGGGTTCCCGGCGGCGTTCTGCCGCGGTCCGGCCGGCTACGGCGGACCCGGGGCGCGGGGCGCCGGCCGAGGTGCACGCTGAGTGTTCGTCAGGCATTCACGTCCCGCCCGCCGGGCGGCGGCGGGTGGATGCCGGCTCGAAGTGCCGCAAGTCACAGGGCACATGGCGCGGTGTTCGGAGCCCGTCTCGGCCACTGTCTCGGGTGGCCGGATTCATATGACCGGCTTGTATGCTCCAAAAGGGGCTTGTTGTGACTGCAGGGGGCTCCGGAGGGTGACGGCGAGACGGCCGCGGGGGTGCTCATAGGTCATTACGACCTTCGTATGTGCAACCCGAGGGCGGCCCCGGCCGTCTTTCTTGTATGCAGAGTGCCCGGTCGTGGGGCGCCGCGTCCGCCGGTGAAAGGTACACGGATGTCAGGTCAGTGGGGCGAGGGCCCGGCTCGTGGTGACGACGCGCCCGGTGCGCTCACGACCGAGGGCGGCGACGGCGGGGTGCCGCAGCCGCGGACCGGCGGGCGGGCGGAGGCCCGGCGTGCGGCCCAGGGTAAAGGTGCGCAGGGCAAGGGGGCGCAGGGCAAGGGTGCCCAGGGCAAGGGTGGCCGGGCGGACGCCGAGGCGCCGGCGACCGGTGGCCGGGCCGCGGCCCGCAACAGCCGCAAGCCCAAGAAGAACGTCAAGAAGATCGTCGCCTGGTCGGCGGCCGGAGTCCTGGTGCTGGTCGCGGGCGCGGGGGGCGCGATCTACCTCAAGCTGAACGCCAACATCAAGACCTTCGACGCGGACGCGATAGCCGGCGACCGGCCGCCGGAGGCCCAGGCCGACGCGGACGGCAACAAGCCGGTCAACGTGCTGCTGATCGGCTCGGACAGCCGCGGCAAGGACAACGCGGACCTCGGCGGCGGTGAGGACGGCGGCGCCCGTTCGGACACCACGATCCTGCTGCACGTCTATGCCGACCACAAGCACGCGGTCGGTATCTCCATCCCGCGCAACGCCATGGTGCCGATACCGTCCTGCAAGCTTCCGGACGGCAAGAAGACCAAGGAACGCGCCAGCGCGCTGTTCAACGAGGCCTTCTCGACCGGCGGGACGGACGACGGCAACCCGGCCTGCACCCTGAACACGGTGGAGAAGCTCACCGGCATCCGGGTGGACCACACCATCGTGGTGGACTTCCAGGGCTTCTCGGCGATGACCAAGGCCGTCAACGGGGTCGACGTCTGCCTGCCTCAGCCGATCTACGAGGGCGACATCAACCCCAAGCTCCCCAAGAAGGGCAAGCTCGTCCTGCCGCAGGGCAAGCAGAAGGTCGAGGGCCAGCAGGCGCTCGACTACGTCCGGCTGCGGCACGGCATCGGTGACGGCTCCGACATCGGCCGGATGAAGCGGCAGCAGGCCTTCCTCGGCTCGCTCGCCTCCAACATCAAGGGTCAGGGCCTCAACCCCACCACGCTGCTGCCGCTCGCGGACGCCGCCACCAAGTCGATGATCGTCGACCCGGGCCTCGGCTCCGCCGACAAGCTGCTCTCCTTCGGCCTCTCGCTGAAGAACATCGACATGCACGAGCTCAAGTTCGTGACGTTGCCGTGGCGCTTCCGGACCCAGGACAAGAACATCGACATCGTCAAGGCGGACGCCGACAAGCTCTGGGAGACGCTCAAGGCGGACCGGACCATCGACGGCCAGAACGCCACCGGCGAGCAGCCGGAGGCGACCGGGACGCCTGCCGAGCCGACCACCCCCGCCGCGCCGAGCTCGGCGACGGTGCCGGCCGCCGATGCGGGCAACTCGGCCGTCAAGGTGTCCGTCTACAACGGGACCACCGCCACCGGCATGGACGGCAAGGCCAGCGAGCTGCTGAAGGGGGCGAAGTTCGCCGCCAGCAAGGCGGGCCCCGCCGCCAGCACCAAGTACGCCACCACGATGGTCGAGTACGGCTCCGGGCAGAAGGCCAACGCGGAGAAGGTCGCCGCGCTGTTCCCCGGGGCGACCGTCGAGGCCGGCAAGTCGTCCGGCATCACCGTGATCGTCGGCAAGGACTTCGCGGCGGCCAACGGCGGTGGCGCGGCCGCCCCGGGAGCCACCGGCACCCCGGGCACCCCCGGCGCCTCGGCCGCCCCTTCGGTGCCGGCCCCGCTGCCCACCAGCGTGACCAACGAGGCCCGCTCGGCCGACGACGACATCTGCGCCAACACCTCCTACGGCAGCGGCGGGTAGCGAGGAGCCACGGACGGCGACGGCGACGGGCCCGGGGCGCGTACGCCCCGGGCCCGTGCCATGGTGGCCGGAGGGGGAGCAGCAGGGGGGCGCCGGCCCGAAAGGCGGACCTCATGGCCGAGATCGCCCTGCAGATCGACATCGCGGCGCCGCGCGCCGTCGTCCTCGCCGCGCTCGACAGCCACGACGGCCTGACCGGCTGGTGGACCACCGAGGTGGACCGGGACGGCGACGTGCTGCTCCTCGACTTCCCGGACGTCCCCGAGCCGTTCCGGCTCCGCCGCGGGCGTGCCGACCGCGAGCGGGTGGTGTGGACGAACGTCGGCACCTTCCCACCGCACTGGGCGGGCACCTGGATCAGCTGGGACCTCGCCGACCAGCCCGGCGCGAGCGAGCGCACCCGGCTGTTGTTCCGGCACGGCGGCTGGCAGCCCGGCAGCGAGGACGGCGTGCCGCTGGTGGCCGGTACCTGGGCCGAGCTGCTGGTCCGGCTCAAGGACTACGCGCAGAGCGGCAAGGTGCAGCCCTACTTCGTGAAGCCGCCGCAGCACGCCTCGTGACCGCCCCCGCCCGGTCGCCCGCGCAGGCTCGCCCCCGCCCGGTCGCCCGCGCAGGCTCGCCCCCGCCCGGTCGCCCGCGCAGGACGCTTCGCCCGCCGGGTCGCCGTCCGGTGGCGCGATCGCGGTGGCGCGGCGAAGGTGGCGGTGTACCGCCGTGCGGCCGCGCCGCTGCCAGCGACCCCCGGCGCCCCGCCCGGTCGTGGCGGAGGAACCAGTCTTCCGGAGGCCCAGCAATGCCCGTAGTGACCGCTCCGTACAAGCCCGGCACCCCGTGCTGGATCGACCTGATGGCGAGCGACCAGCAGGCCGCGCTCGACTTCTACCGCGACCTGTTCGGCTGGCAGGGGGAGGTCGGCCCGCCCGAGTTCGGCGGCTACGCCGTGTGCGCGCTGAACGGCAGGCCGGTGGCCGGGATCATGGCGCGGATGGCCCCCGAGGGCCAGCCGCTCCCGCCCGTCGGCTGGACCACCTACCTGGCCTCGGACGACGCCGACGCCGCCGCCCGGTCCGTCGCCGAGAGCGGCGGCACGATCCTCTACCCGGTGATGGACGTCGGCACTGTCGGCCGGATGCTGGTCGTGGCCGACCCGGCCGGCGCGGTGTTCGGCGTCTGGCAGAAGGTCGACTTCATCGGCGCGGGCATCGTCAACGAGCCCGGCGCGCTGGTCTGGAACGAGCTCAACACCACGGACACCGACGTGGCCGGGGCCTTCTACCACCGGGCACTGGGCCTGCGCCCGGCGACCATCCAGGGCCTGGACGGCTACTACTCGCTCAATGTCGGCGACCGCACGGTGGGCGGCATGCAGCGGATCCCCGACTACCTGGCGCCCGGCACGCCCCCGCACTGGATGACCTACTTCTCGGTGGACGACACCGACTCCACCGTGGACGCCCTGGTCCGGGCCGGCGGCTCGGTGATCCAGCCGCCGTTCGACATGCAGGCCGGCCGGATGGCCGTCGTCCAGGACCCGCAGGGCGCCGTCTTCGCGGTGATCGCCTCGCCCGACTCGCCGTAGCCGCGGCGGCCTGCCGCGTCGCCGTGGCGGCGGCGGTCCCGGAAGCCGCCCGTTCCCGCGACGCGCCGCCGGGAATGGGGGGCTTCCCCGCATTCGCGGGTAAGACTGCACCCATGCTGGGGCTTCCGGACGACATCCGCGCTTTCCTCTTCGACCTCGACGGGGTGCTCACCCAGACCGCCAAGGTGCACGCCGCGGCCTGGAAGGACACCTTCGACACCTTCCTGCGCGCCGAAGCGGCCCGCACCGGCGGGCAGTTCGTCCCCTTCGACGCCGTCACCGACTACGACACGCACGTCGACGGCCGCCCGAGACTCGACGGCACCCGGGCCTTCCTGCAGAGCCGTGGCATCGACCTGCCCGAGGGCACCGACGCCGATCCGCCGGGCGCCCGCACCGTGCACGGCGTGAGCCTGGCCAAGAACGGGACCGTCCTGCGCATGATCCGTGAGCAGGGCGTCCAGCCGTACGACGGCTCGGTCGCCTACGTGCGCCGGTTGCGGGCGCTCGGGCTGCCCGCCGCGGTCGTCTCGTCCAGCGCCAACTGCCGGGACGTGCTGCGTGCCGCCGGGATCGAGGAGCTCTTCGACGTCGTCGTGGACGGCGTGGTCGCCAAGCGGGAGGGCCTGCCGGGCAAGCCCGCGCCGGACACCTATCTGGCGGGTGCCCGGGCCCTGGGCGTCGAGCCCGCGCACGCCGCGGTCTTCGAGGACGCGCTCGCCGGGGTCGCCTCCGGCCGGGCCGGCGGCTTCGGCGCCGTGGTCGGCGTGGACCGCACCGGCCAGGCCGCCGAACTGCGCCGCCACGGCGCCACCGTGGTCGTCACCGACCTCGCGGAGCTGCTCGAAGGAGGCGCGGGATGACCGGGCTGGACAACTTCACCGTCGATCCCTGGCAGATCGCCGAACAGGGCCTCGACCTGAACGCGATGGCCCGCGCCGAGTCCGTCTTCGCGCTCTCCAACGGCCACATCGGTCTGCGCGCCAACCTGGACGAGGGCGAGCCGCACGGCCTGCCCGGCACCTACCTGAACGGTGTCTTCGAGCTGCGGCCGCTGCCGTACGGCGAGGGCGGCTACGGCTACCCGGAGTCCAGCCAGAGCGTCATCAACGTGACCAACGGCAAGATCATCCGACTGCTGGTGGACGACGAGCCCTTCGATCTGCGCTACGGCGAACTGATCAGCCACCGGCGCTGGTTGGACTTCCGGGACGGACTGCTGCGGCGCGAGGCGGAGTGGACCTCCCCGGCCGGGCGGACCATCAAGGTGCACTCGACCCGGCTGGTCTCGCTCACCCAACGGGCGATCGCCGCCGTGGAGTACACCGTGGAGGCGGTGGACGGGCCGGTCCGGATCGTCCTGCAGTCGGAGCTGGTCGCCAACGAGCAGTTGCCCGGCGGGGTCGAGGGCGATCCGCGGGCGTCCGCGGTGCTGGAGGCGCCGCTGCTCGCCGAGGCGCACCACGCGGGCGGCAGCAAGGCCGTCCTGGTGCACCGCACCCGCTACAGCGGCATCCGGGTCGCGGCCGGGATGGACCACATCATCGAGGGCCCGGAGCGGCTGGACACCGTCGCCGAGGCCGAGGCGGACCACTGCCGGATCAGCGTCACCACCCTGCTCGAACCGGGCGAGAAGCTGCGGCTGGTGAAGTTCATGTCCTACGGCTGGTCCGCGACCCGCTCGCTGCCCGCCGTCCGGGACCAGGTGGAGGCCGCGCTGAACGCCGCCCGGTACACCGGCTGGGACGGGCTGAAGGCCGAACAGGCCGCGTTCCTCCAGGAGTTCTGGGAGACCAGCGACGTCGAGATCGAGGGCGACGTCGAACTCCAGCAGGCCGTCCGGTTCGCCGTCTTCCACGTCCTGCAGGGGGGCGCCCGGAGCGAGGAACGGGCCATCCCCGCCAAGGGGTTGACCGGCCCGGGCTACGACGGGCACAGCTTCTGGGACACCGAGACCTTCGTCCTGCCGGTGCTCACCTACTGCCTGCCCAGCGCCGTCAACCAGGCGCTGCGCTGGCGGCACACCACGCTGCCGATGGCCCGCGACCGGGCGGTCCAACTCGGCCTCGCCGGAGCGGTGTTCCCCTGGCGGACGATCCGCGGCGAGGAGTGCTCCGGCTACTGGCCGGCCGGGACGGCGGCGTTCCACATCGGCGCGGACATCGCGGCCGCCGTCGCCCGCTACGTCCGGTCCACCGGGGACGTCGAGTTCGAGCGCGAGTACGGGCTGGAGCTGCTGGTCGAGACCGCCCGGATGTGGCGCTCGCTCGGCCACCACGACGCGGCCGGCAACTTCCGCATCGAGGGCGTCACCGGGCCGGACGAGTACAGCGCCGTCGCCGACAACAACGTCTTCACCAACCTGATGGCGCAGAGCAACCTGCGCCACGCCGCCGAGTCCGCCGCCCGGCACCCGCGCGAGGCGGCCGCGCTCGGGGTCGACACCGAGGAGACCGCCGCCTGGCGGGACGCCGCCGCCGCGATGTTCATCCCCTACGACGAGAACCTCGGCGTCCACCCGCAGGCCGACGGCTTCACCGACCACCAGGTCTGGGACTTCGAGCACACCCCGCCGGAGAACTACCCGCTGCTGCTGCACTACCCGTACTTCGACCTGTACCGCAAGCAGGTGGTCAAGCAGGCCGACCTGGTGCTCGCCATGCAGGTGCGCGGGGACGCCTTCACCGACGAGCAGAAGGCCCGCAACTTCGCCTACTACGAGCGGCTGACCGTCCGCGACTCCTCGCTGTCCGCCTGCACCCAGGCGGTGATCGCCGCCGAGGTCGGGCAGCTGGACCTCGCGTACGACTACACCGCCGAGGCCGCCCTGATGGACCTCCACGACCTCGGCGGCAACACCCGCGACGGTCTCCACATGGCCTCGCTGGCCGGCGCCTGCATCGCGCTGGTGGCCGGCTTCGGCGGGCTGCGCGACCACGGCGAGGCACTCTCCTTCCGCCCCCGGCTGCCGGCCGGGCTGATGCGCCTGAGCTTCTCGCTGATGGTGCGCGGGCAACTGCTCGGGGTGCGGATCACCCACGAGGGCACCACGTACACGCTGCGCCGCGGCGAGGTGATCCACCTGCGGCACGACGGCGAGGGGGTGCAGGTGAAGGCGGGCGAGCCGGTCACCCTGCCGACCACGGTGCCGCCCGCCCAGGAGCGGTGCGCCCAGCCGCCCGGTCGTGAGCCGGCCCGCCGCCAGCCGCAGGCGGGGGTGGTCAGCGGCACGCTGGGCCCCGGACCGGAGCACCTCGCGGCCGAGTGACCGGCCGGTCGGGTGGCCGACTGAGTGAGTGGCCCCGCCTCTCCGGTCGCCGCCGGGGACGTCACCCGTACGGCCCCGGCCGGGGTGCGGCGCGGGCCGCCCCGCCGGAGGGTGCTGATGTCCGGTGGCAACCGGCGGCCGGTGAAGGAGCGCCCTGTGGTGAGTGTGGCCGAGCAGATGGTGGAGGTGCTCCGGCAGGCCGGGGTGGAGCGGGTCTACGGAGTGGTCGGGGACAGCCTCAACCCCGTGGTGGACGCCATCCGCCGGGCCGAGGGCATCAGCTGGGTGCATGTCCGCAACGAGGAGGCCGGCGCCTTCGCGGCGGCCGCCGAGGCCGAGCTGAGCGGCCGGCTCGCGGTCTGCGCGGGCTCCTGCGGCCCCGGCAATACCCACCTGATCCAGGGGCTGTACGACGCCCAGCGCAGCGGCCTGCCGGTGTTGGCGCTCGCCTCGCACATCCCGTCCGGGCAGATCGGTACCGGCTTCTTCCAGGAGACCCACCCCGAGCGGGTGTTCACCGACTGCAGCAGTTGGTGCGAGACGGTCTCCACGCCCGCGCAGCTGCCCCGGCTGCTGCGGATCGCGATCCAGCACGCGCTCGGCGCCCACGGCGTCTCCGTGCTGGCCTTCCCCGGCGACGTCGCCGCGCTGCCGGCCGCCGGCCCGACCGGCAGCAGCCACTTCCTCACCGAGCAGGCGGTCGCCGCGCCGCCCTGGGGCCAGGTCCAGGCGCTCGCCCGCGCCCTCAACGACGCCCGCAAGGTCACCCTGTTCTGCGGCGCGGGCGTACGCGGGGCGCATGCCGAGGTGATGGCGGTCGCGCAGGCCCTGCAGGCGCCGGTCGGGCACTCCCTGCGCGGCAAGGAGTGGATCCAGTTCGACAACCCGTACGACGTCGGCATGAGCGGCCTGCTCGGTTACGGTGCCTGCCACGAGGCGGTGCACTCCGCCGACCTGCTCCTGCTGCTCGGCACCGACTTCCCGTACGACTCCTTCCTCCCGCAGGCCCGCACCGTCCAGGTGGACCACGACGCCACCCGCCTCGGCCGCCGCACCCCGCTGGAGCTGGCCGTCCACGGTGACGTCTCGGCCACCCTGCGCGCCGTCCTGCCGCTGCTGGAGCCCAAGGAGGACCGCGCCTTCCTGGACGAGATGCTGCGCAAGCACTACCGCTCGCTGGAGGACGTGGTCGGCGCCTACACCCGGGACATCGCGAAGCACCTGCCGATCCACCCCGAGTACGTGGCCGCGGTGCTGGACGAAGTCGCCGCCGATGACGCGGTGTTCACCGTGGACACCGGGATGAACAACGTCTGGGCCGCCCGCTACCTCCAGCCCAACGGCCGCCGCCGGGTGATCGGCTCCTTCCTGCACGGCTCGATGGCCAACGCGCTGCCGCACGCGATCGGCGCCCAACTGGCCTGCCCCGGGCGGCAGGTCGTCTCGATGTCCGGGGACGGTGGGCTCTCGATGCTGCTCGGCGAACTGCTCACGGTGGTGAAGCACCGGCTGCCGGTGAAGACGGTGGTCTTCAACAACGGCGCACTCGGCATGATCAAGCTGGAGATGCTGGTCTCCGGCTACCCCGAGGCGGAGATCGACAACGGGGACGTGGACTACGCCGGGATCGCCCGGGCGATGGGCATCCCGGCCAAGCGGGTGACCGATCCGGCGCGGGTGCGGGAGGTGCTCGCGGAGGCACTGGAACGGCCCGGACCGGCACTGGTGGACGTGGTCACCGACCCGAACGCGCTCTCCATCCCGCCGCACATCACGGCCGCCCAGCTGAAGGGCTTCGCGCTGGCGGCCGGGCGGACGGTGCTCTCCGGCGGGGTCGGGCGCATGATCGACCTGGCCCGGAGCAACCTGCGGAACATCCCCCGGCCGTAGCGCGGCGGGGCAGGGTCCTCGGCGGTTTGCCTCTGAGGCAAAATTCTTGCCCGTGCGGCACGGGCGGTGTCCACTGGTCACATGACCACCAGCCCACCCGGCCCCTCCACCCCCGGCGACCGGATCGACGACCTGGAGGTCGTCGGCCTCGCCGCGAGGCTGCGCGAGCACCGGCTCGGCAGCCGCCTCACGCTGGAGGTCGCCGCCTCCCGGGTCGGCCTCTCCCCAGCCTATCTGTCCCGGCTGGAGACCGGTCGGCGGCAGCCCTCGCTGCCCGTCCTGCTCGGCCTCGCCCGCGCCTACGGCACCTCCGTCTCCGGGCTCCTCGGCGAGTCCATGGCCGAGCCGGACCCGGTGGTGCGCGGCGGCGCGATCGAACCGGGCCGCGCGGGCGGCTGGGGTTACCGCAGGGCCGGCGCCCCCGGCCGGGCGATGCAGGCGCTGCGGGTCCACGTCCCCCCGGGCGTGCAGGACGAGGTGGTCCGGGTCCACCCCGGCGAGGAGTGGCTCTACGTCCTCCAGGGCCGGCTGCGGCTGACCCTGGGCGACCGCGTCCACCAGCTCGCGGAGGGCGACTCCGCGCACTTCGACTCGCTCACCCCGCACTGCATCGCCGCCGACTCGGCGGACGGGGTGGAGCTGCTCTTCGTGCACACCCTGCTGCAGAGCCCCGGCGGCGAACTCTGCCTCGGCGGCGGCCCTGCCACACCTCACTGACCCACCGTCAGAACTCCTGGAGGAGATCTCCCATGGCTGATCCCACCACCACCGCCGGCGCCGCCACCGTCACCGCCGATGCCACCGCCGGGGCCGTGGCCCCCGCCGAGGCCCCCAAGACCGTCGACGCCGGCAAGTGGGCCAACCGCCGGGTCGGCATCCGGGTGCTGATCTACATGGTCGCCACCCACGCCTTCGCCGGCTTCATCATGCTGCTCTTCGAGCTGGGCAACCGGAACAAGTAGCCCTCCCGGAAGGGCTGTTCACCCAGGGCGGGTGCCGCCGGGGCCCCGCCCGGTCAGGCCGTCCGCAGCAGCCCGCAGAGCGCGTCCAGGGCGGCCGGGAAGAGGCGGTCGGGCGGGGTGGCGTAGCCGACCACCAGGGCCGGCGGGGCGTCCGGGGCGAGCGCCGGATCGGCCAGGTGCCAGGAGAGGCCGGTGACGGCCAGTTCGAACTCCTCGGCACGGGCCAGCAGTTCGACCTCCGACGGTGCGCCGGGCGGCAGTTGCAGGACGGCGTGCAGCCCGGCGGCGATGCCCGTCACCCGGACGTGCGGGGCCCGTTCGGCGAGCGCCGCGACCAGTGCGTCCCGGCGCCGCCGGTAGTGCAGCCGGCAGCGGCGCACATGGCGGTCGTAGGTGCCGGAGGTGATCAGCTCGGCGAGGGTGAGCTGGTCCAGCGCCGGGGACATGGTGTCCGCCAGTTGCTTCAGCCGGGCCACCGGCTCGACCAGGGCGTCCGGCAGGGCGAGCCAGGCCAGCCGCAGGCCGGGGGCCAGGCTCTTGGCCGCGGTGCCCGCGTAGACGACCCGCTCGGGATCGAGCGCCTGCATCGCGCCGAGCGGCTGCCGGTCGTAGCGGAACTCGCCGTCGTAGTCGTCCTCGATCACGTACCCGTCCTGCTCGCGCGCCCAGCCGACGGCGGCCGACCGGCGTTCGGCGGCCAGCGCCGCGCCGGTCGGGTACTGGTGGGCGGGGGTGAGCAGGACGGCCGCGTCCCGTCGGGCGCCGAGCAGGTCGGTCCGGGCGCCCGAGCAGTCCAGCGGCAGCGGCGCCGGGGTCAGCCCGGCCGCCCGGACCATCTCGCGCTGCGGCGGCAGCCCGTACCCCTCGACCGCCAGGGTGCGGGTGCCGCGTGCCCGCACCGCGCCGCGCTCGCGCAGCGCGGTGCAGAGCAGACCGATGCCCTGGGTGAACCCGGAGCAGATCAGCAGGTGGTCGGGGTCGGTCCGGACCCCGCGCACCCGGGCGAGGTAGTCGGTGAGCGCCTGCCGCAGCTCGATCCGCCCGAGCGGGCTGCCGTAGTCGAAGGCCTCGTGCGGCGCGGTGGCGAGTGCCCGCCGGGCGGCGCTCAGCCAGGCGGTGCGCGGGAAGAGCGAGACGTCCGGCCGTCCGGGCATCAGGTCGTACCGGGCCGTGCGGCGCCCGCGCGGCAGCTCGGCCGCGCGCCGGCCGGGCGGCCGGGGCGTCGTCCGCCCGGCCACCGTGGTGCCCGACCCCTGCCGCGAGGCGAGCCACCCCTCGGCCGTGAGCTGCCCGTACGCCTCGACCACGGTGTTGCGGGCGATCCCCAGGTCCTCGCCGAGCGCCCGGGACGACGGCAGGCGCGTCCCCGGGGCCAGCCGCCCGTCCTGCACGGCCTCCCGCAGCGCGTCCTCCAGGGCCGCCCGCAGGCCGATCCCCGCAGCCCGCCGCCCGCTGAGGTCGAGGTGCAGATCGCCGCCGAAGGCGGTCCAGGAGGTGGTGCTCATGGGCGGGAGGGGCCGATCCGTGCGGGGCGCTGGGCCGTCCGGGCTTCTGTCCGTACGGGATTATCGTCGCAGCGCCGCAGGGGCCGCGCGGCGGCGGTTTCCCGCCCGCCGCCGCGCCGGGGCGCCGGCGCCCGCCGGGTCAGCCCCAGGTCGCGCCGGCGGGCTCCTGGACGGTGGCGTTGAGACGGTTGAAGAGGTTGGTCAGGCCGATCATCAGAAGGATCGCGGAGAGCTGCTCCTCGTCGAAGTGATCGGCGGCCTCGTCCCAGACCGCGTCCGGCACGGCCTGCCCGGAGCGGTCGGCCAGCCGGGTGGCGGCCTCGGTCAGGGCGAGGGCGGCGCGCTCCTCCGCGGTGAAGAAGGGCGCCTCGCGCCAGGCGGCGACGGAGTGCAGGCGCTCGTCGGTCTCGCGGGCCTTCTTCGCGTCGGTCACGCCGGCGAACACGCAGGCGCTGCAGCCGTTGATCTGACTGGCCCGCAGATGCACCAGTTCCGTGATCCGGGGCGGGACGCCGCCCTGGTGCACGGCCTTGTGGATGTTCTGGATGCCCTTCATCGCGTCGGGCAGGACCATGGCGGGGTTCTTCATCCGGGCGGTCACGGTGACTCCTCCGTCGAGTGCCCGAGTGCCTTGCGCGCCGGGCCGGTTATCGTCCTTCACTGCACCGACGGATCGCGAAGCGAGGATGTGACAGGTGAGCGGGAACGAACTTCTGGCCCGGCGGTTCGAGGAGCACCGGCCCCAGCTGCGGGCCGTCGCCTACCGGATGCTGGGCTCGCTCAGCGAGGCCGAGGACGCCGTGCAGGAGGCGTGGCTGAAGCTGGACCGCTCCGACATCGGCGCGGTGCGGAACCTCGGCGCCTGGCTCACCACCGTGACCGGCCGGGTCTGCCTGGACCAGCTGCGCTCGCGCACCGCGCGGCGGGAGGACCCGCTGCCCGGCCAGGACGGGCAGGAGGGCCCGGTCCGGCTGCCCGATCCGGTGGTCGGAGCCTTCGGGGCGGTCGACCCGGAGCAGGAGATCCTGCAGGCCGACTCGGTCGGGATCGCGCTGATGATCGTGCTGGACACGCTCGCCCCGGCCGAGCGGCTCGCCTTCGTGCTGCACGACCTGTTCGCCGTGCCGTTCGACGAGATCGCGCCGGTCCTCGGCCGCACCTCCGCCTCCACCCGGCAGTTGGCCAGCCGGGCCCGCCGCCGCGTCCAGGGCGCCGCGCCCGCCCAGGACGGCGACCTGACCCTCCGCCGCGAGGTGGTGGAGGCCTTCCTCAGCGCCGCGCGCGGCGGTGACTTCGAGGCCCTCCTCGCGGTGCTCGACCCCGAGGTCGTGGCCCGCTCCGACGGCGGCGCCCTGCGGCCGAGCGTGTTCCGGCGCGGCGCGGCCGAGGTCGCCTCGCAGGCGATCACCTTCGCCCGCTTCGCCCAGGACGGCCGCCCGGTGCTGGTCAACGGCTCGCCCGGGGTGCTCGCCCTCGCCGACGGCAAGCCGCTGTCGCTCATGGCGTTCACCGTCCGGGGTGGCCGGATCACCGCGCTCGACATCCTCACCGACCCGGAGCGCCTCGCGCGGCTCGACCTGGGGGCGCTGCTCGGCGACTGAGCGGACGGCGGGGCGGCAGGCGCACCGGCGTGCCTGCCGCCCCGGTCGGCGCGGGGTGCCCCGCCGAGTCGTGCGCGGACAGAGTGTCTGCCAGGTACTGACCGGTTGCGCCTCCAGTCGTCCCGACGTGCCTTGCCGAGGTCGCCCGCACGGCTGAGCCGGTTCACGGGGCCGGTCCGGTCTCGTCACAGCGCGGCCGGAGCGGGGCCCTCGGCGCGCGTGCGACGGTCGCACGCCTGCCTGCCTGCCTGCCTGCCGGGCTGACCAGAGGCAGAAGTGGCGACAGCTGCCGAACAGAGACTTAGAGTACTTGGCAGTAAAGGCTGGACAGGTCGACTGGCGGTCTGTCAGGATCGGTTCCGTCGCCGGACCGCAGGGTCGGCGGACACACCAGGGGAGGAATCACATGACGCAGGACAACCAGCCGCAGTTCGTCTCGGTGCCGGTGCCGAGCCAGTACGTCACGCAGGTGTACGCCTACCTCGCGGAGCTGACCGGCGCCACGGCGGCCACCGGGGCGGCCGCCGTCCCCCCGGTCGTCCCCCCGGCCGCGCCGGCGGAGGGTGGACCGGCGGACGACGGCCGACTCCCGGTCGTCGAATGGACCGTCGATGACTTCCGCCGGCTGATGATCGAGCCGCTGGGCTCGGTGCAGACGGTGGCCCGGGTGCTGGACATCCTGGCCGAGCAGCCGGACGCGCGGGTGAGCTACACCGCGCTGGCCACCCGGCTGGGGGTGGAGAAGAAGAGCCTGCAGGGCAACCTCGCCGCCTTCACCCGTGCGGTGCACCAGCACTACCGGCGCCGCAACTGGCCGATGACCTGGGTGGAGGCGCTCACCACCGAGCCGGGGCTCAAGTCGGAGTTCTTCTACACGGTGAACGCGACCCTCGCGAAGCGCTGGCTGGAGGCCCGCGCGCAGGGCTGACGCAGGGCTGACGCAGGGCCGAAACGCACGGCCGACAGCAGCAGGTGCGACCGGCTCGGTGCGGCGGGGGGCGTACGCCCGTTACTCCCCCCGTCTAACCGATCCGGCGCCAGCCGTCGCCGGGCGCACCCGGCTCCGTCACCGGCGCCCGGCCGAAGTCGTACCGCACCCCGTCGGGCCCGAAGGCGAGCAGCGATATCGAGGACGAGCTCCAGATCCGCCCGTCACCGAAGTCCCGCCGCTGGACCAGCGCCGCCGGATCGTCGAGCGCCAGGCCGTCGCCGGAGACGATCTGCAGCCACCCGCCCCACGCCTGCTCCGTCGTGGCGGGGCCGGGCATCGGCGCGGGCCGGGCGGTGGCCTCGAACCGGGCCCGGAAGTGCGCGGCCCGCGCGGCCATCAGTGAGCGGACCAGCTCGGACGCCGGCCGGTCCGCCGCCAGCCCCTCCAACCCGTCGTTGAGCACGACGCTCAGCCCGGACGGCAGCTCACGCTCCGTCAGCGTGCTGCCGCCCCAGGTCAGTACCCGCGCCCCGGCGGGGCCCGCGAGGACGAGGTGGAACGGGTCGTACCGCTCCAGGTCGACCCGGGCGAGCCCGCCGTCCCGCAGGGCGATCAGCGGCAGCTCCCCGCGGGAGAGCCGCGCCCCGGCGGGTGCCATCGTCCCGAAGCCGTTCAGCAGGCAGGCCGCCCCGGGGGCGTCCGTCCCCGCCGCCCGCGGTTCGACGGCGAGCCACGTCCCGCCCGCCGCCAGGTCCAGCCCACCGACGGCCGTGGGGTGCGCGGGCCAGTGGTGGCCCGGTGGGGACCACCGCCGCCCGGAGTACTCGTCCCGCACCGACAGCAGCAGTACGGGCACCGACGCCGACGGTTCGATGCTGACGAACGCGGTACACACGATCCTGACCCCCTGGCCTCGCCCACACCGGGCGGCCCGGCCGTACCGCCCTCCCCGCGATCCTCGCACGATCGTTCGCATCCGGGCAGGCCCGCGCCCTCCCGCCGGCCGCCCTCGCCGTGCCACACTCGGGCGGGCCGGGCAGTGGCTCCGCCCCTCGCGCAAGTGGCCCACGATCTCTCGGCCCGAATGTGCCAGGGAGACGGTCCACCCGGCCCCTAGGCTGGCCGGTATGACGACGACGAACGAGAACGCCACCGTGTCCGCCCCCGAGCAGCGGATCTCCCTCCCCGACCTCGCTCCCGACTTCTACAAGGCCATGATCGCCCTGGACCGCGCCGCCCGGCACGGGGTGGACCCGGTTCTGGCGGAGCTGGTCAAGGTGCACGCCTCGATGATCAACGGGTGCTCCTTCTGCATCGACATGCACTCCACGGACGCCCTGAAGAACGGCGAGGAGAACCACCGCCTGCTCTCCCTCCCGGCCTGGCGGGAGACGTCCTGGTTCACCGCCAAGGAGCGGGCGGCCCTCGCGCTGACCGAGTCGGTGACCCTGCTGACCCAGGGGCACGTGCCGGACGCCGTCTACAACGAGGCCGCCGAGCACTTCGAGCAGGCCGAGCTGGCCCAGCTGATCGCGCTGATCATCGCCATCAACTCCTGGAACCGGATCGGCGTGACCTCCCGCCTCAGCCCGGCCGCCAAGTAGGGTCCCGGCATGACGACCACTCAGCAGGACAAGGCCCGCGCCCTGCACGCCCTGCACCGCCCCGGCGAGCCGCTGGTGCTCGCCAACGTGTGGGACGCGGCGAGCGCGCGGCTGGTCGCCGGGGCCGGGGCCCGGGCCGTCGCGACGGCCAGCGCGAGCGTCTCCTGGACGCTCGGCAGTGCGGACGGGGACGCGGCCGACCGCGACGAGGTGCTCGCCCAGACCGCGCTGATCGTGCGCTCGGTCGGGCTGCCGGTGACGGCGGACCTGGAGAGCGGCTTCGGCGCGACGGCCGCCGAGGTCGGCGAGACGATCACCGCACTGCTGGCCACCGGCGCGGTCGGGGTCAACCTGGAGGACGCGGCGCGGCCCGCCGCCGAGGCGGCCGAGCGGATCGCGGCGGCCCGGGCCGCCGCCGACGCGGCCGGGGTCGCGCTCTTCGTCAACGGGCGCACCGACGTCTTCCTGCACGGGATCGGCGACCCGGCCGGCCGGCTGGACGAGGCCGTCGCCCGGCTGCGGGCCTACGTCGCGGCGGGCGCGGACGGCGTGTTCGTGCCCGGCGTGGCGGATCCGGAGACGATCGCCGCCCTGGTGGCCGCCGTCCCGGCGCCGCTGAACATCCTGGCCGGCCCGGGCTCGCCGTCCGTGCCGGAGCTGGCGGAGCTGGGCGTGGCCCGGGTCAGCCTCGGGCCGGGCCTGGCCAAGGCGGCGTACGCGGCGGTGCGCCGCGCCGCCGAGGAGGTGTACGCCGGGGGGACGTACGCCGCGCTCGACGGCGGGCTCACCTACCAGGAGCTCAACGCCCTCGCGGCGGGCTGAGCCGGAGCGCGCTCAGGGCCGACACCCGGTCCGCGTCCGAGGGCCCGGGTGCGAGAGCCCGCGTCCGACGGCGTGCACCCGGGGACGGGCGCCCCGCGCGAGCGCCCGCACCCCGGTGTACCCCGGTGCACCCCGCGCGGGCGCTCAGCCGATCTGCCCGCTGAGGCCCGGGTGGGTCATCTGGTTGGTGCCGATCGCCTCCACCTCCTGGGCGGTGTGCCCGACCAGCGGGAGCTTGCCCGCCTCGTGCAGGGCGAGGTCGGTGGGGGAGAGGTTGAGGCCGCTGGAGAGCCCGTCCAGGGCGTCCGGCGACGTCGCGGTGGAGGTCGTGGCCGACGCGGCCGGGGCGGCCAGGGCGAGGCCTGCCATGGTGAGGGCGGCCAGGGTCGCGAGTTTCTTCATGGAACCCCCAACGACCCGGCCGCCCTCAGGTCACCGCGGCGGCGTCACACCGTCACCCGCAGCGTCTTCACGCTGTTGCTGACGAACGACCCGATCGGCTCCGTCACAGCCCCCTCGGCCAGGGCGAGCCCGGGGAAGCGGTCGAACAGGAACCGCAGCGCCGTCTCGGCCTCCATCCGGGCGAGTCCGGAGCCGAGGCAGAAGTGCGGGCCGTGGCCGAGCGAGAGGTGCCGGTTCGGCTGCCGGGTGATGTCGAAGCGGTCGGCGTCGGCGTAGTGCCCGGCGTCGCGCCCGGCGGCCGCGTACGAGGCGAGCAGCGCCTCGCCGCGCCGGATCACCACGTCGCCCACCGCGATGTCCTCGGTCGCGTACCGCAGCGGGAACTGGCCGACCGGCGAGTCGTAGCGCAGCGTCTCCTCGACCACCGCGGACCACGGCTGCTCCCCGTCGAGCACCAGCCGCAGCTGGTCGGGGTGGGCGAGCAGGGCGCGGACGGCGTTGGTGATCAGGTTGAGGGTGGTCTCGTGGCCGGCCACCAGCATCAGCAGCAGCGTGCCGACCAGCTCCCGCTCGCTGAGCCGGTCCCCGGACTCGCGGGCGGCGATCAGGTCGGTGGTCAGGTCGTCGCCCGGTTCGGCGCGCTTGGCCTCGACCACGGAGGCGAGCAGCGCGTGCAGCCCCTGCTGGGCGGCGATCGCGGCCTCGGGGGTGGCGGAGCTGGAGACCAGGGTGTCGGAGAGCTCGTGCAGTTCGTCCTGCTGCTTGGGCGGCAGGCCCAGCAGCTCGCCGATGACCTGCATCGGCAGCGGGTAGGCGAAGTGCTCACGCAGGTCGAACGCGCCCGTCAGCCCGGCGACGTCGTCGAGCAGCGCCAGCGTGCGGGCCTCGACGGTGGGCTGGAGTTCGGCGACCCGGCGCGGGGTGAACGCCTGGGTGACCAGACCGCGCAGCCGCCGGTGGTCCTCGCCGTCCGCGGTGATCATGCCCGGCACGGTGACGAAGTTCAGCAGCGGCCAGCCCTTGGGCAGCCGGCCCTCGGTGAAGGTGGTCCAGAGCTGCGGGTTCTTGCCCACCCGGGGGTCGGCGAGCAGCTCCTGGAGGGTGTCGTGGTGGGTTATCGCCCAGACCACCACCCCGCCAGGGAGTTCCACCAGGACCGCCGGGCCGGCTTCCCGGAGTCGGGCGTTCTCTCCGTGCTGGTCCCGTCCGAAGGGGTCGAGCCGGACGGGCTCGGGCCGGTGGCCGGGTCGGTCGAGCTCAGGGGCGGCGGTGTCCATGACGGCCTCTCGGGGGCTGGCGGGCGGGGCGGGGTGAAGGCGCTGTAGAGCACCGGCAGGCCGACCAGGGCGCGCGACCAGGGCGACGGACGCCAGGCCAGGTCGCCCGGCGGTACGGCGAGTTGGAGGTCGGGGAGGCGGTGCAGCAGCGTCTCGACGGCGGTCTCGACGATGATCCGGGCCGGGTGCTGCGCCGGGCAGACGTGCTTGCCGGCGCCCCAGGCCAGGTGGGCCCGGTTGCCGCCGAGGGAGCCGTGCGCGGCGGACGAGGCGCCCTGGGCGGCCGGGTCGGCGTTGGCCGCGGCCAGGCCGAGCACGAGCATGTCGCCGGCGCTGATGTACTGGCCGCCGAGGACGGTGTCGCCGGTCGCCCACCGGCCGGGGAAGTTCTGCGTCGGCGGGTCGCGCCAGAGCACCTCCTCCAGCGCGTCGGCGACGGTGAGCCGGCCGCCGGTGAGGGTGGCCCGGAAGCGGCGGTCGGTGAGCAGCAGCCGCAGCGTGTTGCCGGTCCAGTTGATGGTGGTCTCGTTGCCCGCGACCATCATCACCACCAGGTGGTGCACCGCCTCCTCGTCGCTCAGCGCGGCCGGGTGGGCCAGCAGCCAGGAGGTGAGGTCGGCGCCGGGCGCGGCGCGGCGGCGCCGGACGAGGTCGACCAGGATCGCCTGGAACTCCGCGTTGGCGCGCACGGAGTCCTTGCTGCTGTCGACGAAGTGGCTGATCAGCTCGACCAGGTGCGGTCCGGCCTCGGCGGGCAGTCCGATCAGCTGGGTGAAGACCAGCAGCGGCAGCCGGCGGGCGTACTGGGCGACCAGGTCGGCGGTGCCGTCCGGGCCCCAGCTGTCGATCAGGGCGTCGGCGGCGGCCTCGGTGGTCTCGCGCAGCTGGCGGTGGTCGATCTGGGCCAGCGTGTCGGCGACCGCGGCGCGCAGCCGCTGGTGCTCGCCGCCGTCCAGGTTGAGCAGGGTGGGCCGCCAGGAGGTCATCGGCAGCAGCCGGGAGTCGGCGGCCAGCCGGCCTTCGGCGGGGACTCTCCAGCGGCGCGAGTCCTTGGAGAACAGCGCCTCGTTGCGGGTGAGTTCGAGCAGTTCGGGATAGCCGATCACCAGCCAGGCCTCGACCCCGGGCTCCAGCTCGATCGGCGCGACCGGGCCGTACTGGGCCCGCAGCCGGGCGTACAGGCCGTGCGGGTCGTCGGCGACGGCGGCGCCGTACAGCGGTGTCAGCGGCGCCCCGGCCGGCAGACCACCGCCGGCGTGCGCCGGGCAGCCCGGGGGTGGGGACAGCTGTCCGCCTCGCTGCCCGGCGGCCGTGCCCGGATCGGGAGTTGTCATCGCTGGAGCTCCAGTACGGCGGTGGAGTGCAGATGGTCGACGAAGTCGATCAGCAGGTCGTACGCGGCCCGGCGGTCCCGTGCGTCGCAGTACAGGATCGGTACCTCGGGCAGCAGGTCGAGGGCGGAACGCAGTTCGTCCTCGGGGTAACTCGGCGTGTCCGGAAAGGTGTTGACGGCCACCGCGAACGGGATCCGCTGCTCCTCCAGGCGGCCGAGCACGTCGAAGCTCTCGTCCGGGCGGCGCAGGTCCACCATCGCGATGGCGCCGAGCGCGCCGCGCGAGAGGTCGTCCCAGAGCGGCCAGAACCGCTGCTGCCCGGGGGTGCCGAAGAGGTACAGGGCGAGCCGGGGGTTGAGCGTGATCCGGCCGAAGTCCAGCGCGACCGTGGTGGTGGTCTTGCCGGGCCGCCCGGTGAGGTCGTCGATGCCGCTGCTGGCGGCCGTCATGGTCTCCTCGGTGCGCAGCGGCGTGATCTCGCTCAGCGCGCCGACCAGCGTGGTCTTGCCGACCCCGAACGGGCCGGTGACCAGGATCTTCACCGCGCCCTGGACGGACGGCGGCAGGTACTGCGGCTCGGGCGGCTGGGCCTGCGGCTGCGCCGGTGACCGCGGCTGCGCCTGCGGCTGGGCGGTACGCGGGTCAGCGGAGTTGGCGGAGGCCAACGAGCACCTCTTCCAGGAGGGTTGCGGGCAGGCGCTCGGCCTGCGGGACGGGCGGGAGCACCTGCACGGCGCCGAGGTCCCAGAGGTCGCCGACCAGGACCTTGACGACGCCGAGCGGCAGCCCGAGGTAGGCGGCCACCTCGGCGACCGAGAGCAGGCTGCGGCAGAGGTCCAGGATGCGCTGGTGCTCGCGGTTGAGCAGCGCGTCCTCGGGCAGTTCGGGCCGGTCGGCCACGGCGCTGACCAGGCTTTCGACGGCCAGCGCGGACCGCGTGGGCCGGCTCCGGCCACCGGTGATCACATAGGGCCGTACCGGCCCGTTCACCGCTGGCCCCCCGCCGCGTGATCGACCCGCGGCGGGCTGGTGAGATGGCTGCCGATCCGCTCGACCAGGACCTGCATCTGGTAGGCGACCAGGCCGGCGTCCACCGCCTCGCCGGTCACCACGGCCAGGTGGGCCCCGGCGCCGGCGGCGACGATGAAGAGGTAGCCGCCGCCGTACTCGATGACGATCTGGCGGGTGGCGCTGCCGTGGCCGCCGAAGCCCTGGGCGACGCCGCGGGCCAGCGACTGCAGGCCCGAGCACGCGGCGGCGAGCCGCTCGGCGTCCTCGCGCAGGATGCCCGCGCTGCGGCCGATCTCCAGGCCGTCGTTGGACACCACGACGGCGTGCTGGACCTCGGGGACGGAGATGATGTCGGCGAGCAGCCAGCCGAGATCAGGGGTGGTGGTCATGGAACTCTCCGAAGCGCTGGGGGAGCTGGGGGGAAGCGGGAAGGGAAGGGTAGGGCTGGGCCTGCGTCCGGGCGGCCGATCGGCCGTTGGCGGTGCCGGCCTGGAACATCGCCATGAACGTCCGGGCGTCCTGGGCCGACCGGTACGGCGGGGCGGGCGCCGGCGGGGGAGCGGCCGGCGCGGCATGGCGGTTGGCGCGGTCGCGCCGGTGGCTCCGGCGGGGCAGCGGCGGCGGAGCGGCGGGGCCGGCCGGCGGGGTCTCCACCAGGGGGTGGCCGGATGTCAGCGGGTGCCCGCCCGGGTACGGCGCGCCGGGGTTGCGGCGGGGGCCGGAGGTGAACGCCGGGTCGTCGGGGCCGAGGCCCGGGACGGTCGGCGGGAGCGGTTCGGTGAGCAGCGCGTTGGGCAGCAGCACCACGACCCGCACCCCGCCGTAGGGGGAGGGCGCGGAGCTGAGGGTGACCCGGAACCCGTACTGCTCGGCGAGCCGGCCGACCGCGGCCAGGCCCAGCTGCGGTACCTCACCGAGGCGGGAGACCTCCAGCGAGGTGCCGCCGGCCAGCGCGGAGGCGGCCTTGGCGACGGCCTGCTCGGGCATCCCGACACCGCCGTCGTCGATCTCGACGACGGCGCCGTTGTGCACGGGCATCAGCGTGACGAACACCTGGGTGCTGGGCGGCGAGTAGCGGGTGGCGTTGTCCAGCAGTTCGGCCACGGCGTGGATGAGCGCCTCGGCGGCGGCGCCGACCACGGCCGTCTCGATCCGGCTGCGGACCACCACCCGCTGGAAGGGCAGGATGCGCGACTGGGCGCCGCGCACCACGTCCTCCAGGGAGACCGGCTCGGGCCAGTGCCGCCCGGCCCGGGCCCCGCACAGGACGGCCAGGGTCTGCGCGAGGCGGGCCTGTTGGGCGGCGGCGTGGTCCGCCTTGAGCAGGCCCTCCAGCAGCGCCGGGTCGTCGTGGGTGCGTTCCATCTCGTCCAGCAGGGCCTGCTGGTCGTGCGCCATCACGAGGATCCGGCGGGCCACGCTGAGGAAGGCGCGCTGGGTGGAGGCGTTGAGTTCCTGCTCCTGCTGGACGGCCGCCAGCTCGCTGCCGCGGCGGGCGAGTTCGGTGGCGAGCTGCTCCCGCAGGCGGGTGTTGTCGCGTTGCTGCCGGTCGGCCCGGCGGCGCTGGGTGACGGAGACCGCGTGGTAGCGGGCGGCGGCCACGAGGGCGAGGGCGGCGAGAACGCCGGTTGCCGTTGCGCACCACTGAGTCATCGTCACGCGGCGAATTCTAGGGTGATGATCCTACGAAGGTGTGAACGGATCTCGCCAAGTGACCGGATCTCGTCAATATCCCGTCAATACGACGTCAATCAGACCTCCTTCGGGTCCGATCGGTCCGCGCCCGGAGTGCCCGGAGCGCCCGGCGGGGGCCCTCGGTGCCGCCGGGGGGTCGGCCCTCCTCACTGCACCGGCGAACTCCGGTGCAGCAACAGCAGGGCGACGTCGTCCGGGCGGGAGCGGCGCTCGGTCACGTTGAGGGTGAGCAGGTCGGCCAGGCGCTCCAGGGCCGCGGTCGGGCCGAGCCGGACCGGGCCGGTCTGCCGGGCCCACAGCTCCAGTCCGCCGAGCATCCGCTGCACCGACTCGTCGTAGTCCTCCTCGCGGTCCTCGACCAGACCGTCCGTGTAGACCAGCAGCGTCTCGCCCACCGCCAGGTGCCCGACCGCGAGGTGGTAGGGCATCCCCGGATCCACGCCCAGCGGCGGGCCGCCCGGCAGGTCCAGCTCGACGGCCCTGGCGTCCGCCGCTATCCGGACCGGGGACGGGTGCCCGGCCCGGGCCGCCCGCAGGGTGCCGTCGGCGGGGTCGAGGGTGAGGTAGAGACAGGTGGCGAAGAGGTCGGTGTCGAGCTCGGACAACAGCCGGCTGGTCCGGGCCAGCGTGGCGGCCGGGTCGTGTCCGTCGGTGGCGTACGCCCGCAGTCCGCTGCGCAACTGGCCCATCACGGCGGTGGCCTCGGCGTTGTGGCCCTGGACGTCGCCGATCACCAGCCCGATCCGGCCGTCCGGCAGCCGGAGCAGGTCGTACCAGTCGCCGCCGATCTGCATCCCCTCGGTGCTGGGCAGGTACCGGGCGGCGCTGGCGAGCCCGGGCAGCCGCGGCAGGGTGCGCGGCAGCATGGCGCGCTGGAGTTCGGTGGCCCGGTGGTGGTGGGTGTCGTAGAGCCGGGCGCGCTCCAGGGACTGCGCCAGGATCCCGGCGAAGGCGGAGTAGAGGGTGCGGTCCTCACGGCCGAAGGCCCGTTCGGTGGAGAAGGTGATCAGGCAGGAGCCGACCTGCCGTCCCGAGGCGACCAGCGGCAGCACCGCCCAGGCGGCCGGGGTCAGCGGCCCGCCGGTGCTGCGCCGGGCCTGGCCGGGCTCGCTGAACAGCGGCGTGGAGCGGGCCAGCGAGTGCTGCATCACGCCCTCGGAGAGGTCGGCCAGCCGGGTCAGTTCGGTGCGCCGCGGGCCGCCGTAGACGGTGTGCGAGACCGGCAGCAGCCGCCCCTCGTCGACCAGGTCGAGCACGATGCTGGCGGCGCCGAAGGCCGGCCGGGCGACATCGGTCACCGCGGTGGTCACGTCCCGGACGGTGACCGCGCGCGACAGCGACCGGGTGAGTGCCAGCAGCAGTGCCGAGCGGGCGCCGGCCGCCGGGGCGCCGGTGCCCGGCTCGCCGGCGGGGGGCTGTTCCTCGGGGGTGCGGGCGCGGTCCCGGTCGGCGAGCAGCCCGGCGATCCGGACCGGCCGCCGGTGCACGTCCAGCATCACCTCGCCGGTCTCCTCGATCCGGATCGCGCCGCCGCTCCGGCGCGGCACCCGGTACTCGATCCGGTACGGGCCGCCGGTGGCGAGCGCCTCGGCGAGGGCGGCCTGGACGTCCGGCAGGTCCTCGGGGTGGACGAGCCGGTCCAGGTCGGGGGCGTCGGCCGGGGCGCCCTCGGGCGGCACGGGCCGGCCGACCACCCGGTAGGCGGTGGCGTCCCAGTAGGTCTCGCCGGTCACCAGGTCGCGCTCGAAGGCGCCGTGCCCGGCGGAGCGGACGGCGAGCGAGAGCATCGGGTGGGCCAGGCCGGCGCTCCGGTCGCCGGCCCCGGAGCCGTCGACGGAACCTCCGGTCGGCCCGGGGCGGGCGCCGGCCCGCGCGCTGTCGAGGAGGTGGGCGAGCCGGTGCGCGCAGGCGTCGCCCAGCGTCTCCAGGACGTCCAGGTCACGACGGGGGACGGTGCCCCGGTGGGCGAGGGCGAGGGCGAGCACGCCGACCGGTCGCTCGTCGACGATCATCGGCAGGGTGATCAGGGCGACCATGCCGGTGCCCATGCCGGCGTTGCGGTTGGGGTAGTCGACGCTGGTGCGCTCCGGGCTGAGCAGGTACGGGCGGCGCAGCCTGAGGGCCGTCGCGGCGGGCAGGTCGCCGGCCGGATCGACGACGCTGTAGCGCTCGTGGGCCCAGTCGGGCAGGCCGTGCGAGGCGGTGAGCCGGAGCATTCCGGCGGAGTCCAGCAGGTAGAGCGCCGAGCCCTCACCGGTGATCCAGCTCGGGCCCTCGGCGAGGACGGTGCCGAGGAGTTCGGCGGCGGTGGTGCAGCCGAGCAATAAGCGGACGCAGCGCATCGCGCTGCGCGCGGTGGGGCTGCTGCGCGGCGTCCGGCTCTCGTCCTCGGAGGGGGGAAGCCACGGCGAGGTCAGGTCCATGGGATACCCGGCCTTTCCGTCGCTTATCGGGCACTCAATTCTTCATACCTTATTTCTCATGTCGGTGAAGGGTGACCCGGACGGCGCACCGGTGCGGGCGTCCGGTCGTCGGCCCGGGCCGGGGCGACCGCCCTGACCAGGAGGTCTGCGCGCGGCCCCGGGCCACCCGGTCCGGCGGGGGCGTCCGGTGTGGCGCGGCGGCGCCGGGTGTGTCCGGTGGGGTCAGGCCCGGGGCCAGTTCCGGAGGCCGCCGGTGAGCATGGTGATCAGGCGCTCCTGGGTGTCGGCGAGGTCCTCGGCGAGCCGGAAGCCGCCGGCGATCGACAGCGAGGCGAAGCCGTGGGCCACCGAGCGGACGGTCCGGGCGGCGTGGACGGACTCGGCGCCCTCCAACCCGTAGCCGCGGAGCACCGCGATGATCACCCCGACCAGCCGGCCGCCCGCCCTGGTCAGGTCGTCGTCCGGCTGCGGGGCCTGCGGCAGCGCGTTGTACCGGTTCGGGTACTCGGTGGCGTAGCCGTGGTAGGCGCGCAGGACGGCGGCCACGGCGTCGTCGCCGCCGCGTCCGAGGGCGGCCTCGGCGAGCCGGTCGGCCAGTTCCTCGGTGACCCGGACGGCGATCAGCCGGCGCAGTTCGGCGAGCCCGCCGCTGACGTGCTTGTACAGCGAGGGGGTGGCCACCCCGGCGCGTCCGGCGACGGCGGCCAGGGTGAGGGCCTCGGTCCCCTGCTCGTCGAGGAGGGCGAGGGCGTGGTCGACGACCTGCTCGGGGGTCAGTCCGACTCGGGGCATGGTGCGGTCTCCGTGGGTGCGGCGTGGGAGCGGAAGGGGGAGGAGCGGCGGCCCGGGCGCGGGCCGGCCCGGCTCAGGCCAACTCGGCGAGGAAGGGCAGCAGGGCGTCGGCGGTGGCCTGCGGCTGGTCGGCCATCGGGTAGTGCCCGGCGCCCTCGATCATCACCTTGCGGGCCTTCAGCGCGGCGGCCTGCCGGTCGGCGACCGCCGCCGGGTCGGGGAAGTCGGGGTCCTTGCCGCCCATCACGACCAGCGCCGGGCAGGTCACGGCGGCGGTCCAGCCGGTCGGCGCGGAGTCCCCGTGGACGTAGCCCCGAGTGGCCTGCTTGCGGCCCGGCGTGCGCATCGCGGCGACCAGCCCGTCCACGTAGGCGTCGAGGTCGGCCGGCTTGGCGCCCGGGTACGCCATCCTGCGGTGGTAGAGCCCCCAGAACGCGGGCGAGTGCACCAGCAGCGCGCCCATCACGCCGAACATCGCGCGTTGCAGCGCGTTCGGCGGCAGGTTCTCGACGAAGGCGTCCAGCAGCACGATCCCGGCGACCCGCTCGGGCGCGTCCCCGGCCACCTTGACCACGGTCGCGCCGGTGTACGAGTTGGCGACCAGCGCGGCGCGGCCGATGCCGAGGTGGTCCAGCAGGGCGAGCACGTCGGTGGCGATCGCGGCCGGCGAGTAGTCGTCCCAGGCGATCGAGGACTCGCCGAAGCCGCGCAGGTCCAGGGTGATCACCCGGCGGCCCGCGGCGACCAGCAGCGGGCGCAGGTGCCGGTACGCGGCCCGGCTGTCGAGCATGCCCGGGAGCAGGACGACGGGGGCGCCGTCGCCCTGCACGGTGTCGTCGAAGGCCAGCCGGCCGCCGGGGCGGTCGAGGTACTGGGTGCTGGGGGTGAAGGTGCCGGGCATGGGGGGCCTCCTCGGTCCGCCGGGACGGGCATCGGCCTGTTGTGCCGATAGCCATAAAGCTAAGGCTAATAGCCTTAGCCGTCAAGCGGTCGGCCGACCGGTCCTCCGGGGCGCCCCGGCGTCGCGGCTCAGACCCCCTCCACCTTGAACGGGTCGTGCTCGGCGAGCAGCTTCTCCAGTCGGGCCTGGTCCACCCGGGTGACGATCTCGTTGGTCTCCTGCCGGTCCCGGACCACCTTGGCCAGCGTGAACGAGGAGGTCACGGTGTAGAGCAGCCCGATCCCGAGGAAGGCGCGGGTCCAGCCGCCGACCGGCAGGTAGGCGATCCCGATCGCGAGGGCGCCGCCGGAGAGGGCGAAGGAGAGCACGGCCTGGATGTAGTACGCGGCCGTGGTACGTGACTGCATCGGTGCGTTCATGGCGCCAGGATGGCCGCGCGGACCCGGCCGCACATGAGTAGGAGTACTCAAGTGGGGGGTCGTTCGTTGACGTCCAATCACGTTCGGTAGTGTCAGTTGTCGTCAATCGCCCCAAATCGCCCATCGGACCGCGTGGTGTCCGATCTGTATCCGGCTGTCCCGAACGGACGGCTTGGAATCAGAGGCTCCTAGGATTAACGTTTGATAACGCAGCGCGGTCCTCAACGCCGTACCCAGACGGCACCGTGCGCCGCCGCCTAATCCCACCGGCCGCCTCCGGGCAGGCCAGGGAGCCGGGGAACCATGTTCCTTGGGGTGAATCGGCCGGGCCCAGGCCCAGCCGTAGGAGACCTTCCTGCTCCGAACCCGTCAGCTAACCCGGTAGGCGCGAAGGAAGGAAAGGAGCGCGCCTCCGTGGCGTCGTCGCACTCTCCGGCACACCTGCCCGGCTCCACCGCCGGCACCCAGCTGCTCGACCACCCCTGGCCGCCCGCCCACCCGGGCGAGTACGGCGGGGCCGCCCCGCAGGCCGCCGAGGCCAACCGGCACCGGATGCCCCGTCAGACCCGCGGCACCGCTCCGCTGCTCGGCGTCACCGCCGTCGCCGCCACCCTCGGCGCGACCGGTTTCGCCTCCGCCACCCCGGCCGCCGCGCCGGCCGTCGAGGCCCCGGACGAGACGCCGGTCGCGCTCTCCGCGGACCCCGGTCTCGCCCTCGCCGCCCGGATCCAGCTGCAGGCCGACAGCCAGCGCACCGCCGCCGAGGAGAGCGCCCGCCTGCAGGCCGCCAAGGAGGCCGAGGCCAAGCGCGCCGCCCAGCAGCAGGAGGCCAAGCGGGCCGCCGAGGAGGCCGAGAGGGCCAAGCTCGCCGCCATCAACCTGCCGGTGCGCGACTACAACCTCTCCGCCCACTACGGCCAGAGCGCCTCCTACTGGGCCCACCTGCACACCGGCCTGGACTTCGCCGCCGACACCGGCACCCCGGTGTACGCGGTCGGCCAGGGCACCATCACCTCGGCCGGCTGGGCCGGTTCGTACGGCTACCGGATCGTCGAGACGCTGCCCGACGGCACCGAGATCTGGTACTGCCACCTCTCCTCGATCATCAAGGGCTCCGGCAAGGTCGTCCCCGGCCAGCAGCTCGGCAAGGTCGGCGCCACCGGCAACGTCACCGGCCCGCACCTGCACCTGGAGGTCCGCCCCGGCGGCGGCGCCCCGGTCGACCCGGAGACCTGGTTCGAACAGCGCGGCATCACCCCCTGACAGCCCGCCACGGTGCCCCGGTCGTCGCGACGACGGCCGGGGCACCGTCGCGTCTCAGGCGTCAGTGGCCGCTTGCCCGGCCTCCTCGCCCTCGTGCTCCTGGCCCTCGTACTCCTCGTACGCCTCGTCCTCGTACGCCTCGGGCAGCCCCGCCAGGTAGGCGTCGATCTCCTCCTGGCCCGGCTCCGGAGCCAGCTCCGGGAACTCCTCCACCAGCAGCCGCGGCAGCCCCGGCGTCGTCCACTCGCCCACCAGGTCCAGCGCCGCCTCGGCGGCGGCCTCCTCGAACGCCCCGAAGTCCCCGGCCAGCTCCTCGGGCATCGGCCGGCCCAGTGCGGTCAGCTCCGTCAGATTGCGGTAGCTGCGCCGCATCAGCCCCTGCTCCAGCAGCCGCCGGGCGCCGTCGGTGGCCATCCCGACGCTGAGCATCCGGGCCTCGCCCCAGCCCCCGTCGTCCACCGCGTCCAGTTCGCCCGCCCACTCCAGCGCCTCGTACGCGGCCGATCGTTCCTGCGGAGCCAGCTCCCGGAACGCCGCCAGCCAGGCCCGGACCGCCTCCCGGTCGGCGAGGTCCACCCCGTCCGCGCGCAGCAGCAGCGTGTACAGCCGGGGCCAGGTGACCAGGTCGGACCGGCGCAGCAGCCCGGCGGCCACCTCGCCCTGCCACTCGGCCTCCGCGTGCAGCCGCTCCTGCCGCTTGGCGTTCAGCCGCTTCGCCGCCCGCTGGTGGTCGATCAGCAGCCGCACCGCCGCGCCGTACGCCAGCGGGTCCTGCTCCGGCTCGGGCTGGACGTACAGGTAGAGCCGCTCGTACAGCAGCTGCTCCACGGCGTCCGAGGTCAGCTCCGGCCAGCCGTCGCGCATCCTGCCCTCGCCCAGCTCCAGCAGCGCCAGCACCGCCCGCACCGGCGCCTCGGCCACCGGCGGGTGGCCGTGAGCCTGCGCCCAGGCGAGCAGTTCGGCGGTTTTGGTGCGCGGGGCGAGCCGCAGGTCTTCTTCTTCCATGTCACGTACGGTAACCGGAAAGCCCGGGTAGGGTCGGCAGGCATGGTCCCCGTCCGACTCACCGGCCCCCGCCTGGTCATCCGCGAGTTCCACCACAGCCCCGGCGACATCGACGCGCTGTACGCGGTGTTCGGGGACAGGGAGGCCACCCGCTACCTCCCGTTCGAGCCGCGTGACCGCGAGGACTGCGCCGACCAGATCGAGCAGTACCTGGAGGAGGCGATGCAGGGCGAGCGGACGGTCTACCGGCTGGCCGTCACCCGACGCGCCGACGCGCACGACCCGGCCCGCGCCGTCCCGATCGGCAACGCCGCCCTCACGCTCGGCGGCCACTGGTGCGCCGACCTCGGCTACGCGCTGCGCCCCGACACCTGGGGCAACGGCTACGCGGGCGAGATCACCCGGCTGCTCTGCGACCTCGCCTTCGGCCCGCTCGGCCTGCACCGGCTGGCCGCCCGGGTGGACGTCGAGAACGCGGCCTCCGTCCGGGTGCTCACCCGGGCCGGCTTCCGGCTGGAGGGCCGGATCCGCCACGACGTGCACCTGCGCGGCGCCTGGCGCGACTCCTTCCAGTACTCGCTGCTCGCCGACGAGTGGCCGTCCGCCGACGGGCGGCCGCGAACGGGGGGTTAACCCCCCACTCGCTTCGCGGGGGAGCCGGATGTCCGCCCGACCGGGGTTTTGACAGGCTTGGGGGGTCAGCCCGGCACGCCATCGAGAGAGACCCGAGGACCGAGGGCCATGAGCAGCAGCCTCAGCGCGCAGCGCAGTGAGTACGACCGCGACGGTGCGGCACGGCGCACCGAGGAGCCGCCGTACGTGTGGCGGGCGCCGTTCTCGTCCTACTTCTACCGGGAGCTCGGCTTCACCCTCACCGGGCTGCCGGTCGCCCTCGCCGGGTTCTCGTTCGCCGTCATCCTGTTCTCCTTCGGCCTCGGCACCGTCCTCACCGTCATCGGCATGCCGGTGCTGGCCGCCCTGACCGGCGGGGCCCGGGGCTTCGGGCGGCTGGAGCGGGCCCGGGCCCTCAGCATGCTGGCGCTGGACGTGCCCGGCCCGAAGCCGGTCCGGGCGAGCCGGCCCGGCAACTGGGGCGCGATCACCGCGCGGCTGACGGACGCGGCGGGCTGGAAGGCCGTGCTCCACCAGGTGGTGATGTTCCCCTGGGCGATCTTCAGCTTCGCGATGTCGCTGACGTTCCTGCTGGTCGGCTGGGTGCTGGCGCTCTACCCGCTCTACCACTGGGTCTACCCGACGTACGTCGGCTGGCGGGGCTTCAAGGTGTTCGACTACTACGACGGCAGGGGCGTCGAGCACGTCTACTACGTCGAGGGGCCGCTGCAGATCGCCGGGGTCTCGCTGCTCGGCTTCGTGTTCGTCCTCCTCACCCCGCAGCTGGTGCGCGGCCTGACCAACGTCAACCGGCTCGCCGTCCGGGGCCTGCTCGGCCGCTGAACCACACACCTCACCGGCCCCATCGGCCCCATCAGCCCCATCGGCCCCGCCCGCCCCGCCCGCCCCGGACGCTCCGGGTGCGGGCGGGGCCGGCCCGTGTTCCGATGGCCGAATGGCCGTCCGTACCCACCCCGCCGCCGGCGTCCTGGTCACCTCCCGTCCCCTGGACGAGTACTGCGCGCTGTTCGACCTGACCCGGGCCCACCTCGCCGCCCTCCCCGGGCCGGTGCTCGACTGCCCGGGCGGCGCCGCCGGACTCGCCGCCGAGGCGCGCGAGCTCGGCTGCCGGGTGATCGCCACCGACCCGGCGTACGCGTGGCCGGCCCCCGAGCTCGCGGCCCGCGCACTGGCCGCCCGCGCCGCCATGGCCGCCGCGATGGACGCCCGCCCCGACCTCTTCCCGGCGCCGTACCACCGCCCGAACGACCGCTACCTGCGCAGCTGGGACCGGGCCCGCCGACTGTTCGCCGCGGACTCCGCCGCCCACCCGCAGCAGTACGTGGCCGCCGCACTGCCCCGGCTGCCGTTCGCGGACGGCACCTTCGCGCTCACCCTCAGCGGGTTCCTGGTCTTCGCCTACCCCGAACTCTTCGGCCCCGCCCAGCAGGTGGCCGCGCTGACCGAGCTGGTCCGGGTGACCGCCCCCGACGGAGAGGTCCGGGTCCACCCCCTGAACGACGGCGCGGGCCACCGCTGCCGCCACCTCGACGGGCTGCGCCGGGCCCTGGGCGAGCGCCGGATCGCCAGCGAGGTCCGCCGGCTCCCGGCCGGCTCGGGGCGCCTGGGCCGGGTCCTCGTCCTGCGGGCCGCCGACCACCGCCACCGGGCCGCCACCGCGGGCCTGCTCCCGCCGGGCGGGTGACGGCCACCGGCCGGGCGCGCCACTGCAGCCCGCCCGGCCCGCCCGGCCCGGCCGTCCGGGTCGTCCGCCTAGCCCGCCTGCCGGGCCTGCTCGCCCGGCTGCGCCGCCCGGGGCTCCGCTGCCGGGCCGCTCTGTTGCGCGGGCCCGCTCTGTTGCGCCGGGCCGACCTGTTGCGGGAGGGTCGCCGTCGTCTCCAGGCGGGAGAGGATCTTCTCCGCCAGCCAGCTCCGGTCGGAGCCGTAGGGGATGCCGTCCGCCGCCACCAGCCGGCCGGCCACCGCATCGCGCAGGCGCTGCGCCTGCGCGGCCGGCAGTCGGTACAGCAGCCCCCGGGCCGCCAGCAGCGCGTGGTACTGCTCGAAGCCGGAGCGCGGGTGCTCGATCGCGTCCAGCACGCTGGGCAGGTCGGCCAGCGCCGGATCGCCCTGCATCAGGGCGAGCGCCTGGATCCGCCGGTCATCGGAGCCGTCCGCGAACAGCTCCCGGACCTGGTCCGCGGTGAGTGCCGAGCGCCGCGCCGTCGACCGGACCTCGGCCATCACGCTCTCCGGTCCGGTCGTCGCGTTCGACGGCAACAGGCGGGACGGCTCGTCCGCCCGGTCGACGCTGCCGCCCAGCAGGCCCAGGTGCTGCATCGCCCGTACCCGCAGGTCGTCCGCGCCCACCTTGTCGCCCCGGCGGTCGCGGTCCTGGCCGGCCAGGAAGAGGTCGAGCGCCTGGTCGGCGTCGGAGAGCACCCGGGGCAGGGCCAGTCGCGTCACCAGCCAGCCGGCCAGGAAGCCGAGGACCAGGAAGTAGAGGACGAGCGCCGCCGCGAAGGGGGCCGCGCCCTCCTCGCCGCCCAGGGCGGGGGCCAGCGCCGCACCGAGCTGGTGCAGCCGCTCGCCGAGCGAGCCGAGCTGGGTGAGCCCGACGCCCAGCAGCACCTTGGTCAGCCAGTCGGAGACCTGCTCCAGATTGGTGTTCGGCGCGTACGAGCCGTGCGGCTCACCGCCCGAGCCGCCGCGCACCCGGGGCACTCCGAACAGGAAGCCGAGCGCTCCGCCGAGGACGGTCGAGGCCCCGGACACCACCAGACCGCCGCCCAGGGCCTGCCAGCTGTGCTCCCGGCCGAGGGAGAAGAGCAGCAGTCCGAGCGCCCCCACCCCGAGCAGCGCCCCGGCCGCACCCCGCTGTGCCGTTCGCAGGGCCGCCGCTCCCCCGGCCCGCCGCGTCCTCGCCATCGCCTACCCCCTGTGGCCGTCCCGCTCCGCTCCGGAATCCGCGCCGACTCTAGCGCCGGAGCGGCCGGACGCAAACGCCCCGGTCCCCTCCGCGGCTCGCGGCTCCCGACTTCCGCCGGAGGCCGTGCCGGGCCTGGCCGGGCGCACCGGCCCCGGAACAGCAGACAGCCCGTGGGCTGCTCCTCGGTGTCCGGCCTCGCGAGGGCCGGGCGCCGAGGCACCGGGGATGTACCGGTGAACCCACGGGCCGGGTGACTGCTTGGATTTCGCCTGCCGGAGGCACTGGGCCTCGTCCTGCGCAGGCAGGGGCGGCTCTAGCGAGCAGCCACCTCACGCATCCTGATGGAACTCAATTCAGGATCACCTCCCTTCAGTGTGTGGCCACCTTAGGCAGCTCACCCGAGGGAGGGCAACGGATTAATTCGGGGTCGTCGACCGGGGCCCGGGCGGTCCGCCGGACCGGTTCTCGACCCGGGAGGGGGCGTCGGCCGGTGGGAGCCGTGGGAGCGCCCGCGGGAGCCACGACCGGGTGGACGGGCCCGGACATGCGAAAGGCCCGGAGGAAGAATCCTCCGGGCCTTTCCGCTACTGAGTAGCGGGGACAGGATTTGAACCTGCGACCTCTGGGTTATGAGCCCAGCGAGCTACCGAGCTGCTCCACCCCGCGTCGGTAAACCCAACAATACGGGGAAGTCACCCGGATGGGAAATCGGTTCCCCGGCGGGGCCCGGCGGGGGCCCGCGCCCGGCGGGCGGCGTGCCGCGCCGTCCTGGTCCTGGCCCAGGCGGCGAAGCAGATCAGGGCGGCGAAGCACGGCACCATCAGCACCGCGTACACCAGCAGGAAGCCGTGCGTGCCGAGGTCGGCGGCGGCGTTCCAGGTGCCGTGCAGGGTCATCGCCAGCAGCAGTCCGGCCGGCGCGGCCAGCCGGGCCAGCCGGCGCCGGCCGGTGGTGAGGGTGATGGCCAGGCCGAGCCCGGTCAGCGCGGTGAAGAGCGGATGGGCGAAGGGCGAGAGCAGGCCGCGCAGGACGAAGGTCTGCACGGTGCCGTCGAAGTCCCGCAGGCTGGGGGACTCCCCGAGGCCGATGCTGTCCAGCCGCTGCTGCTGGTCGTCGGTGAAGGCCCGCCCCAGGTAGAGCGCGTTCTCGGTGAAGGCGAAGCCGCAGGCGGTGATCCCGCCGAGGACGACCCCGGCGGCCAGGGTGCGCGGGCGGGCCCTGGCGCGCGGGCGGTCGGGCGTCGGCGGGTAGGGCCGCAGGTACGGCAGCGGGCGCAGGTAGGGGCGCGGTCGCAGCCGGTCCCGGGCGTGCGGCAGGGCCGGCCGGCGGTCGTACCCGCGGGGCGGCCCGCCGCCGGGCAGCCGGCGCAGCACGCCCGCGCAGGGGCGGTCGGTGCGGTGGCCGTGACATCGGATCCGCCGGCCCAGCGGCAGCAGCAGGACGAGCAGGGCGGCGCCCTTGGCGCTCTCCTCGATCACCGGCGTGACCAGGTCGGCGCCCAGCACCTCGCCCAGGCTGCCCTGGTGGGCGGTCAGGTAGGTGCTGGTCCAGCCGTTGGCGAGGATCGCGGCCGTGGTCGCCGCGCAGGCGCCCCAGCCCAGGCAGAACACGATGTGGCGCAGCGGCACCCGGGCGGTCTGGTTGAGCCAGGCGAGGCCGCCGAGCACGAAGGGCAGCGGGACGAGCGCCAGGCCGAGGCCGACCAGCAGCCCGGTGGTCCCGGTCTGGCGGCGCACCAGGTGGAGGATCAGCACCCCGCAACCGGCCAGTGTCAGGACGGCGGTGGCGGTGACCGAGGAGAGTGCGACCGGGCGGGCGGGGCGCGGCCCCGGTGCGGCGGCGCTCGGCGGGGCGGCGGCGGGCCGGGGCAGGAGCCGATGGGCCCGGCGCCCCCTGGGCCCCGGGATGGTGCGGGTGCCGGCGGTGCGCGTGGGCACCTCTCGGTCGTCGGCGGCCTGGACGGTGGTCCGGTACCCGCCGCCGGACGGGCTGCTCACCCGGCACAGGGTAGGCCACGGCACCGGCCCGCCGGGAGGACTCGGGACGAATCCCCTCCCGCGGACCGGGCCGGTCCGGGCCGGGTGGTCACCGCGGGGCCGCCGGGTCGAACGCCCGGCGGCGGCTCAGCGGCGGCGGAACAGCAGGTCGTGCACCACGTGGCCCTTGGCGATGCCGGCCCGTTCGAACTTGGTGACCGGCCGCCAGTCGGGTCGGGGCGCGTAGCCGGGGATGCTGCCGTCCGGGTGGTCGGCGGGCTCCAGCCAGCCGGTGCCGTCGCCCTCGGGGTGCAGGTTCTCCAGCTCGGGCGAGGCGGAGAGCACCTCCAGCATCTGCTCGGCGTAGGGCTCCCAGTCGGTGGCGCAGTGCACCAGGGCGCCGGGGGCCAGCCGGGGCAGCACCAGCTCCAGGAAGGAGGCCTGGACCAGCCGGCGCTTGTGGTGCTTCGGCTTGGGCCACGGGTCGGCGAAGTAGACCCGCAGCCCGGCCAGCGAGGCGTCGGGCAGCATGTCGCGCAGCAGGATGACGGCGTCGCCGGCGGCCGGGCGGACGTTGCGCGAGCCGTCCCGTTCCAGCATGCCGAGCAGGTTGCCGTGGCCGGGGGTGTGGACGTCGGCGGCGAGGATGCCCGTGGTCGGGTCGGCGGCGGCCATCGCGGCGGTCGTCTCGCCCATCCCGAAGCCGATCTCCAGGGTGACCGGCAGGCCGCCGAACAGCTCCGCCAGGTCCAGCGGGCTGCCGTCGATCGCGATGCCGTACGTCTCCCAGCCCCGGTCCAGCGCGCCCGCCTGGGCGTTGGTCATCCGGCCCCGGCGCGGCTGGAAGCTGCGGATGCGCCGCTCGCTGTGCTGGGCCTCGGTGGCCCGGTGCGGGTACATCGGGGCGGGGTAGCCGGCCGGCGCGGCGGAGAGCCGGGCGGACGGAGATGGCTGGGGGATCGGGGCGGTGGCAGTCACAATCACCCGAGTCTACGGGGCCGACGGGTGCGGCCCCCAGGGGCTGTGACGGAGCTGACGCGGGGCCCCGGGCCCCGCCGGATCAGCCGCCCGCTTCGAGGGCGGCCAGCGCCCGGCGGGCCACCTCGCGGCCGATCGGCAGCGAGGCGGTGGCGGCGGGGGAGGGGGCGTTCAGCACGTGCACCAGGCGGCGGGTGGAACGCGGGTCGTCCGGGTCGAAGCCGGCGAAGGCGAAGTCGTCCAGCAGCGCGCCGTCCCGGGCCACCGCCTGGGCCCGCACCCCGGCGCCGGCCGGCACCAGGTCCTCGGCCGTGACGGCGGGCAGCAGCCGCCGGACGGCCGTGGTGAACGCCCGCTTGGAGAGCGAGCGGCGCAGCTCACCCAGCTCGTACCGCCAGTGCCGGCGGGCGATCTGCCAGGTGCCGGGGAAGGCGAGCGTCCCGGCCAGGTCGCGCGGGCGGACGGTGCGCCAGTCGTAGCCCTCGCGGGCCAGCGCCGGCACCGCGTTCGGGCCGACGTGCACGTCGCCGTGGATGCCCCGGGTCAGGTGCACGCCGAGGAAGGGGAAGGCCGGGTCGGGGACGGGGTAGACCAGGCCGCGCACCAGCTCCCGGCGCTCCTTGGCGAGTTCGTAGTACTCACCGCGGAACGGCACGATCCGCACGCCGGGGTCGTCGCCGGCCAGCCGGGCGATCCGGTCGCTGTGCAGGCCCGCGCAGTTCACCAGCACCTGGGTGCGCAGCTCGCCGGCGGAGGTCTGCACCGTCACGCCGTCGGCCCGGCGGGCGACCGCCCGCAGCTCGGTGCCGGTCCGCAGCTCGGCGCCCGCCTCGCGGGCCAGTCGGGCGTAGGCGGCGGCCACGGCGGGGAAGTCGCAGATGCCGGTGGTGCCGACGTGCAGTCCGGCGATGCCGGTGACCTGCGGCTCGTGCGCCGTGATGCCGGCGCGGTCCAGCTCGGTGACCGGGATGCCGTTCTCCCGGCCGCGCTCGGCGAGGGCCCGCAGCCGGGGCAGCTCGGTCCGGTCGGTGGCCACGATCAGCTTGCCGGTCACCTCGTACGGGACGGCGTGGACGCGGCAGAACTCCACCATCTCGGCGGCGCCCGCGACGGCGTACCGGGCCTTGAGCGAGCCCGGGCGGTAGTAGACGCCGCTGTGGATGACCCCGCTGTTGCGGCCGCTCTGGTGGGCGGCGAAGCCGGGCTCCTTCTCCAGCAGCGCCAGCCGCAGTCCGGGCCGGGCCCGGGTCAGCGCGTACGCCGTGGAGAGCCCGACGATCCCGCCGCCCACCACCAGCACGTCGAAGTCGTACGCCACGCTCGCTCCTCGTTCGGCCCGGCCCCGCCCGCCGCCGATGCTGCCACGGCGGACGGTGCCGGTCGAGGGTGCGTCAGCGGCCCTGCGGCTCCAGCCACGGCCAGGTCGCGTCCCGGCCCGATTCCAGCATCGGGATCAGCCGGAACGCGGCGTCGCTCAGCCCGCCGAAGGTGTGCCGGTGCGCCGATCCGCTCGGGCCGTGGCCGGCGGCGTAACCCGCCAGGTTCCAGGTGTAGACGGGCACCCGGTCCGGGACGGCGGCCAGGGCGTCGCCGTTCCAGTGGCCGGGGCCGGTCTGCTCGTCGGTGACGACGACGACCCGGTCGTGGCCGCGGTAGTGGGTGCGGACGGCCTCCGCGGTGGCGGTGCCGCCGAGGTTGCCGAAGCGCTCCAGGACGCGCAGCACCGCCTCGCCCCGGCCCACCTCGACGACCCGGCTGGTGGAGCCGAACTCGACCAGGTCGGCGTCGGCGGCCCGGACCTTCAGGGCAGTCCCGAAGATCGCCGCCGAGTCGGCCCGGTTGAGCAGGGTCTGTGCGCTCGGGCGGTCGAACATCGAGCCCGAGCGGTCGACCAGGATCAGCGTCCGGCCGGGCAGCGAGGGCACGTTGGCGAGCGAGTGGGAGAGTGCGGTCTCCAGCGCGTGCCCCCAGCGCAGCGACGGCGCGTGCCGGTACGCGGCGAGGTAGCGGAACGGGAACTGGCGGGAGCGGAGCACCTCGCCCTTGTCGGCGATCCGCCGCGCGACCTCGGCCGCGACCTCGTCCGAGACGCCGGCCTGGTCGAAGTTGCGCAGATTGCGCGTCAGAGCCATCGGGCCCATGGACGGGATGACCGCCTCCCAGACGGCCGCGTCCAGCGGTCCCTGCAGCCAGCCGGCCAGCGCCTCCCAGGTCAGCCCCGCCGCGGCCAGTCGCTCGGCGCCGCCCTCGGCGGTGACCGCCGCGCGCCGCTGCTCGACGGGCAGTGCGAGCAGCTCGCGGTTGGCGGTGAGCACCCGGAGGGCGGCCGGCGGGACGGCCTCGTCCGGCCGGTGCCGGCGGTCCAGCGCGTAGCGGAACAGCTCGCCCTGCCACGGCTTGGCCGGGTCGGGCGAGGGGTGGGTCAGCTCCAGCACGTCGCCGAAGCGGTACCCCTTGGCGGCGGTGTCGTACTTGAGCAGCGAGCGGTCGTGGTAGAGCCGGCGGACGGCGTCCGCGACACCGCGCTTGAGCGGCTTCGGCAGTGCGCGGCCGTAGCGGGACGTCCAGTAGGCGAGCAGCTCGCCGGGCTCGTCCGCGCGCTGGAGGGCGGCGTCCACGGCCTGCCGGGAGAACCCGGGCGCCCCCGCGTCCAGCCGGGCGCGGGTGAACTCGGCGGCGCCGACCAGTGCGGCCGTGCGCAGGTTCGCGCCGTACCGCAGCCAGCGGAGCAGGCCGAGGGTCCACTCCGGGTCGGTGACGGCGAGTTCGCGCACCAGCGCGGTGTAGCGGTCGTCGCGGGCCCCGCCCTTCTCGTGGAAGGTGTCCTGGCCCACGAGGTTGGCCACTGCCAGCAGGAAGAGTTCCGACTTGGCGTCGCGCAGGAACCCGGTGCCGCCGTTGTGGTTGGCGGTGCGCTGCCCGGTGGTGGTCACGGGCGAGTTCGGACCGGGCTTGGTGGTACGGGTGTTGAAACGCGACATGGTGAAATCCCCCTGCTGGCTGGTGGAACGCGCGGGAGGCATGGCGAAGGAAGGGGTGCCCGAGATCACGCCGGCCCGGCGGCCGGCCTCGGCGGAGGTGTATGCCTTGTGCTCTGTCCGATTGAGCTAGCGGCCGCGTACGGCACGCCCGGGATTCGAACCCGGAACCGCAAGATCCGAAGTAACCCCCGCCTGCGCACCGGGCACCCCGGCGCTCTGCCTCCCGAGATCAAGGTGGGCGGCGGTCGATGGAGACCAGCTTCAACGCGCCCCGCTGGGGGCACTCGACCGAAGTAACCGCTGCCGTCGCACCGGGAGGTGCGGAAAACCTATTCAGGAATGTGGTGTCCAGAGATCGAAGGCGGCTGAGGTGACGAAGCTGCTCTACCGACTGAGCTACACCGGCCCGAAGCCGGTGACGGGACTCGAACCCGCGACCCGCCCATTAACAGTGGAAGTAACCTCTGCCTGCGCACCTGGACGAGAGAGACCATAGCCAGGCCCCTCCCGCCGGTGCATCCGAATTACGCGGGGATCCGCTACGCCGGGGCGACGATCACCGCGCGGGCCCGTTCCGTCAGTTCCCTCACCCGGCGCTCGCCCTGGAAGGGTTCGAGGCGGCGGAGCATCTCGACCACGTACTCGCGGCTGCGCTGCGAGGAGATCCGGCCGGCGACCTCGACGGCCCGTTCGCCGGCCGCGACCGCCGCGTCGAGGTTGCCCGCTTCGGCCTCGGCCATCGCGGAGACCACCAGTCGCAGCCCGTGCGAGCGGACGAACCCCTCGGTGGGCCGGGCCAGCGCCTCCCGGGTGAACTGGCGGACCTTGGCGGGCACTCCGAGGTCGCGGAAGCACTCGGCGGCGTCGGCGGCGAGGCGGTCGTAGGCGTAGAAGTCGATCCACGCCGGATCGGGATCCCCGGCGCGCGCGCGTTCCAGCGCGCTCTCCGCGGCGCCGAGCGCCGTTGCGCACGCCGCGGCGTTGCGGGCCTTGGCCTGGGCCCGGGCCTCGACCAGGTGGAAGAAGCTCATGGTGCGGGTGGTGGCCAGCCCGCGGTTGCGCTCCAGCGCGGCCTGGGCGAGGTCGACGGCCTCCTCGGCGAAGCCCCGGTAGCCGGCCTGCAGGCTCATCGAGGCCAGCACGTAGCCGCCGAGCGGTACGTCGGCGCCGGCCCGGGCGAGCCGCAGCGCCTGGATGTAGTACCGCTGGGCCGCCTCGTGCTGCCCGGTGTCGAAGGCCATCCACCCGGCCAGCCGGGTGAGTTCGGCCGTCGCGCCGAACAGTGCCCGGCCCACCGCGTCGCTGTAGGAGGCCAGCAGCAGCGGCGCCGCCTCCACCCGCAGACACTCCGGCACCATCGAGGAACGCCAGTCCCCGCCGCCGTACTTGGAGTCCCAGCGGCGGGCCTCCTGGGCGGCCTCGCGGAGCTTGGCGGCGTCCGAGTGGCCGACCCGGTACGAGCCCGCCTCGGCGGGTGCGCGCGGTGCCTCGCGGGCCACCGAGCCGTCCGCCGGGTTGATCAGCCAGCGGGAGACCGGCGTCGCGTACGCCGCGACCGAGAAGGTGCCGGCCAGGCTGTCGCTCCAGCGGCCGCCGCCGGGACCGCGCCGCAGATCGAGGTCGACCCGCCAGAGGTCGGTGGCCGAGCGGACCGCCTCGGAGACCTCGCGCGGGAAGGCCAGGCCCAGTTCGGGTGCCGGGTCGGTGTCGCCGAGGCCGATCTCCTCCAGTGGCACCGGCCGGCCGAGCTTGCCGCCGATCGCGGTGGCGATCAGGTGCGGCACCGGGCCCTGCGGGACCATGCCCTTGCTGACCCAGCGGGCCACCGAGGTCTTGTCGTAGCGCAGCGTCAACCCGCGTTGGGCGCCCAGGTCGTTGACCCGGCGGGCCAGGCCGGCGTTGCTGATCTGGGCGAGGGTCAGGAGTGTGCCGAGCCGTTCGTTCGGTCCTCGTGGGCTGACGGTCATGGTGGCGGCGGCACCTCCTGCGGCCTTGTGCGCGGGGCCCGGGCGGCACCGGGCCGTAGCTGCTGTACCTAGAGTAGTCGGACGCGTTCCGAGGGTTAAGAGGCCGCATTCCGGATGGCGGGATCGCGCACCCGGCGGCGGGCGGCGGGCGGTCCGGCGGGGCCGGGCCGGACCGCTCGGAAGTGGCCGGGGGCGATCGGTCGGCCGCGCGCCGGAGCGTTGTGCTCCGGTCCCGTGTCGATGTGCGCCCGGCCGTGCCCCCTGGCCCGACCGGCTGGTCGGCGATTCGCTGGTGGTCGTGGGTCGGCCCGCCGTCGAGGACCCGGCGGGCCGGGGGATGCCGCCGTCTCAATCCCCGCGGACGGTGGCGAAGTCCGGGAGGGCATGCGGATGCCCTCCCGGGCCGGACGACGCCTTTCGGCCATCTCGCGATGACCATGACAAAGGCGGCGAAAGGGCGGTCCGGGCCAGGGAGGGGGAGGCCCGGCCCGCCCGGTCGGAGAGCGGTCCGCAGGGCGGTCCCGAGCGGGGCGGTCCCGTGTCGATGCGCGCCCGGCCGCGGTGCCGGTGGCCGGTTCGCGGTCGGATCCGGCTGGTGGGCCCCGGCGGGTCGGACCCCGCCGGTCGGGTGGTGCCCGGGTGCCGGTGCGACCGCTCCTGCCGTGACGGCCCCGCCGGCGAATCGGAAACGTCAACTCCGGTCACGGGACGGGCGAGCGGTGGCACGATGTCTCCTGACGGCGCGCCCGATCGCGGCGGCCGGCCGCCGCGGCGCGCCACGAGCCGGCCGGGGCTGCCCGGGGGAGGACGCGCCGCACGGTGCAGGTCCTCGTCCGGTGGAGGCGCGATGCGGTGGCTGACGGGCTGGTGCACGGGTGCGCCCCGAGCGGGCGCCCCGGCGCACGAGGCGCCCGGCGCGGTGGTACCGATCGCCGCGCGCCCCCTCTGGGCCGGGCCCAACCCGCTCTGGGCGGTCGGCGACTGGCGGCCCGAGGAGATCCGGCTGGTCACCCTGCGCCCAGGCGCCCCCGCCCTGGTCACCACCGGCCCCGTCGCCCCCGACCCGGTCGAGGACACCCCCGCGACCACCCGGCTCGCCGTCCTCGGCCACTGCGGCGCCTCCGACGCCGAGCTCGCCGCCGGCCTCGCCTCCGCCCGCGGCGGCGCCGTCCGCCACCTCACCACCTGGCCCGGCAGTTACACCGTCGTCCTGCGCACCGGCACCCGCTCCACCGCGCTGCTCACCGACCTGGCGGGCGCCCAGCCGGTCTTCCACACCCCCTGGGGCGACGGCACCGCGTACGCCACCGCCGCGCTCCCGCTCGCCGACCTGGTCGGCGCGCCCCTGGACACCGGCCACCTCGCCGCCCGGCTGGCCTGCCCCGAGTCGCCGGAGGCGCTCGGCACCGGCACCCCGTACCTCGGCGTGCAGCGGGTACCGCCCGGTCACACGCTGGCCATTCGAGGCGGCCGCCCCTATCTCGCGGCGTACGACGAGCCCGGTGGCGGGCCGCAGCCGCGCGGCGAGGCACCGGCCGTCCGCGAACTCACCCGCGCCCTGCTGGAGTCCGTCCGCTCCCGGGTGCGCACCCCCGGCGCCGGGTCCGCCGAGGCCGGCCGGGCCCGGCTGGGCGTCGACCTCTCGTACGGGACGGCCTCGGCCACCGTCGCGCTGCTCGCCGCCGCCGTCCCGCCGGCGCCGGTCGCCGCAGGAGCGGCCGCGGCGCAGGCCCCGGACGCCGGGGCCGGTGCGGGGACGACGTCCGGGGGCGGTACCCGGGCCAGGAACGGTGCGGTCAAGGGCTCCTGGGCCCGGGCGTCCGCACCGGGCCGGCCCGCCCCCGAGCAGCTGGCCGCCGTCACCCTCGGCGAGACCGAGGGCCCGGCCACCCTGGCGATCGCCCCGCACACCCCCCGGCTGCGGCACACCCTGCTCGCCCCCGGCCCCGACACCCTCCCCTACGCCGACCTGCTGGCGGACCCGCAGACCGGCCGCCTGACCGACGAACCCGGCCCCGAACTGATCGCCGCCGCCCGCGCCGAGGCCCGCTTCGACGCCGGCGGCACCGACCACCTCACCGGCTACGGCGCCCGCCAGGTCCTGGACGGGCACCCGGCCCGGCTGGCCGACCTCGTCCGGGCCGGCCGGCCGCGTGAGCTGCTGCCCCCGGTCGCGGCCCTGGCCGGCGCCGACCGGGCGACCGCGGGCGTCCTGGCGGGCGCGCTGCGCACCCCGCTCACCGTGGTCCGGGCCGCCCACCGGCTCTCCCGGATCCGGTACGCCGACGCGCTCGACGACGCCGCCGTGCGGCTGACGCTCCGGCAGGCCCCGGACGGCGGCGGGACGGCGGGTGCCCGTTCGGCGGACGACCTGGTCTGGTGCGTGCCCGGACCGGCGGCCCGCTGGCTCTCCGACGAGGCGCTCTCCGCGGTCGCGCTGCGGCTGCGCCTGGCGGCGCGCGAGCCGGCGCCCGCCGAGCCACCGGGCGTGCGCCGGGCCCGGTACGCCCTCCACCGGCACGCACGCGGGTTCCGCACCCTGGTGCACGTCGCCGAGCAGCCCGGCCAGCGGCTGCACGCGCCGTTCCTGGACAACCAGGTGGTCCGTGCGACCCGGCTGCTGCCCGACGACATCCGGCTCCAGCCCGGCGCCCGGCACGCCCTGCTGCACGCCGTCCTCACCGGCGCCGGCCGGACCGACCTGCCGCCGGACTGGGGCCGCGGCCCCCGCCCCGACCGCACCGCCCCGGCCCGGGCCGGCCTGCGGCTCGCCGCCGACGGCATCGCCGAGCTCTTCGACGCCCCGCTGCTCGCCGAGGCGGGGCTGATCGACCTCCCCGCCGTCCGGGCCGGCCTGGCCCGCTCCGCCGATCCCGGTGCCCCGCTCGCGCCCGCCACCCTGGCGGGCCTCGCCGAGCTGGTCTCCACCGAACTCTGGCTCCGCCGGGTCCGCGCCCGCCGCCACGGCGCCTGCTGGACCGGTCTGCCGCTCGCCCGGCGCACCGCCCTGCCCGCCGCCCGCTTCGCCTGACCGCGGCGGACGGCGCGCGGGCGCGGGCGGGGGAGGGGGCACCGACGGGTCCGACCCCCTCGTCCGGCTCGGCGCGGCTCGACGGCCTCGTCCCCCGGGCGGGCGATCATGACGCCATCCCGTCCCGTCCCCGTGGAGGCCGTGGTGACCAGCGCCAGCCCGGATCCGTCCGTCCCCGTCGTGCTCTCGGTGCTCGGCCGGCCGCCGACGGGCCGCCCGCCCGGGGTGCTGGCGGGGTGCGACGGCTCGGACGGCTCGCTCTGGGCGCTGGACCGGGCGATGACCGAGGCCGAGCGGTTCGAGCTGCCGCTGTACGTGCTCGCGGTGGTCAACCCGGCCCCCGCCGGGTACCCGCCGGGGATGGCCGAGCTGGTCCAGGAGAGCGTCGAGACGCTGGTCGAGAGCATGGCGGACGGCCTGCGCCGTGCGGTGGCGGCGGTGCAGCGGGCCAGGATCCGCCCGTACACGGGGGCGCTGTCGCTGCACGTGGTGCTCGGCAATGTGATCGAGGTGCTGCTCGCGGCCTCGGCCCGGCAGCACACGCTGGTGCTCGGCACCCGGGGCAACGGCGGCTTCGGCCGGCTGCTGCTGGGCTCGGTCGGCTCGGCCGCCGTCCATCACGCGGCCTGTCCGGTCCTGATCGTCCCCGCGCCCCCGGAGCACTGAACGAGGGGTGCCCCGGCCGGCCCGCCGCGTCGGGGCTCCGGCCGGACCGCCGAGCCAGGGGCGCTCGGGCCGGGGTTCACGCGGGGTGGGTACGCCCCACGCCGGAGTGCACCGCCCCCGGACGGGGCCCGCACCGGGCACGAGCGCCGGGAATGTCCCGAGATGGTTCACCGTTCACCTACCTCGGAACCCATCCTCCCCACCCCTGGAGAACGCCCGTCATGAAGGTCGAGATCTACTCCGACATCGCCTGCCCCTGGTGCTACATCGGCAAGCGCCGCTTCGAGCAGGCGCTGGACGGCTTCGCGGGCAAGGAGAACGTCGAGGTGGTCTACCGGCCCTACCAGCTGGTGCCGGACGCCCCGGCCACCGCGAGCCCGCACCGCGCGTGGCTGGCCGAGCGCTACGGCCCGCAGTCCGTCGCGATGGACGCCCGGGTGACCGAGCTGGGCCGCGCCGAGGGCATCGACTACGACTTCGACGCCGCGCTGCACGCGAACACCTTCCTCGGTCACCGGCTGCTCCACCTCGCCGAGACCGAGTACGGCGCGGCGGCGCAGGGCCGGCTGAAGGAGGCGCTGCTCAAGGCGCACTTCAGCGACGGGGTGGACGTCGGCGACCGGTCCGCGCTGACCGAGGTGGCCGTGGCCGCCGGCCTGGACCGCGACCGGGTGGCGGCCTACCTCGCCGGCGACGAGGGCGTCGCCGAGGTGGGCGCGCAGCTGGCCGAGGCCCGCGAGCTGGGCATCACCGCCGTGCCGACCTTCGTCTTCGAGGGCAAGTGGGCCGTCCAGGGCGGCCAGGAGGCCGAGACCTTCCGCAAGGTGCTGGAGCAGGTCGCCGACGAACTCGGCGAGCGCCGGCCCGTGCCGGTGCCGGTCGTCCCGGCCGGCGAGGCCTGCGCGGACGGCTCCTGCGCCGTCTGACCCGCACGGCTCGCGAGGCTCGGACCCGCAAGGCTCGTGCGCCGTCCGACCCGTTCGACCCGCAATGCTCCGCGACCGGAGCCCCCCGAGGCCCGCTTCAGACGCACCTGAAGCGGGCCTCGGCCCAGTCGGCCACGTTCAGCGCCGACCAGATCCCGTGCGCCGGGGTGACCACCAGCCGGATGGACGTCTGACCGGCCAGCGGCACGTGCACCCGCACCGCGTCGTCCCCGGTGGCCAGGGTGGGCGAGCGCCACAGGGTGCGGCCGTCGCCGCCCTGCACCGAGAAGACCACGCCGCCGATCGAGGCGGTGAGGTCGTCCACCCCGGCCACCGCGTCGAAGGACGTGCAACTGCGGTTGAGGTCGATCACCGTGGTCGCGGGCGCGTGCACGGTGATCCCGTGCGCACGGCGGGTGCCGCCGATCGAGACGCTGTCGCGCTGCCAGAACCAGTCGCTGCCCTGCTGCCGGATGCTCGGGGTCGGTGGCGGGACCCGGTTGTTGCCGGGCTTCAGCACGGGCAGGTCGTCGGCCCAGAAGTCGGTCGGGGCCGGCGGCGTGACGGTCGGAGTCGGCACCGGCGGGCGCGTCGGGGTGGGCGGCACCGGCACCTCGGGCGTGGGCAGCGGCGGGGGCGTCGGGGTCGGCACCACGGGCACCGGCGGCACCGGCGGCCTGGTCGGCCGCGGCGGCGGGGGCGCCGGCGACGCGGGCGGCGTCGGGGCGGCGGCGACCGGACTGCTCGGCGCGGGTGGCGGCACGGCCTTGGGGGCCGGACGCGGCGTGGCGGAGGGCGAGGGCGACGGCGAGGCGGAGGGGCTCGGTGCGGGCTCCTCCACCGGCGTCGGATCCGGGGTGCTCGGCGCCGCGCTCGGTGCGGGTGCCACCGGTGGCGGCGCGGGCACGGCGGGGGAGGAGGCCGGCGGAGCGGCCAGCGGGGGCTTCGGCTCGGGCGAGCCGGTCAGCGCATAGGCGGCGACGGCCGCCGCGGCCACCGCGACCGCGGCGGCGATCCCGGCCTTGGCCGCCATGCCCAGACCCTCGCCCGCCGCCGCACCGGCACCACCGCTCCCGCCTGCCGCGCCACCGGCGGAGCCGGCCGCCGCACCGGCGGTCGCCCCCGTCGTCCCGGTGGCCGCACCGCCCGAGGCGGCCGCGGCCACCGTCCCCGCGGCCGCACCGCCGACCGCCGCCGCGCCGCCCACGGCAGCGGCGGCGGCGCTGAAGCCGCCCACCCCGACCCAGACCAGCACGCCGCCGGGCAGCAGCGCCCGCAGGCCGTGGTTGATCTCGGACAGTTCCAGGCAGGCGGCCGTGCACCGGTCGCACTCCTGCAGGTGCCGGCCGACCTCCGCGGACGCCCGCTTGCGCAGCGACCCGCGCGCGTAGGCGCCGAGCCGGGTGGCGTACGCCTCGCAGGCCCGGGCCTGGCTGCCCGACACGTGTGCCTGCAGGAAGGCCGCGGCCAGCCGGTCGCGGGCCCGGTGCGCCTGGACGGCGGTGGCGTTGGCGGTCTTGCCGAGCATCACCGCGACGGTCTTGGGGGACTCCCGTTCGACCTCGGTGTGCCAGAGCACCACCCGGTCGTCCTCCGGCAGTTCGGCGTAGGCCTGCATCACCATGCGCTGGTCGGCCATCGCCATCGCCCAGGCATCGGCCCCCGGGTCGGCCAGGTCCAGGTCGACGGTGGCGGCCGAGGTCTGCGCGAACGTGCTGAAGTCGTCGACGAGTTGCTCGCGCCGCTCGCTGCGGGTCCAGGCGGCGGCGACGTTGCGGACGGCGGTCAGCAGATAGGCGCGGACGGCGAACTCCGGGCCCTTGCCCGCCTTCAGCGCCTGCAGCGTACGGGCGAACACCTCGCCGGCCAGGTCCTCGGCGGTGAAGTTGTCCCGGCAGCAGGTCCGGGCGTAGCGGCGCACCGAGTCGGCGTGCCGGCGGTAGATCTCCTCGTACGCGGCGTCGTCGCCGGCCCGCACCCGGGCGGTCAACTCGGCGTCGGAGGCAGGGCGCTCGCCGTCCACCGGGTCGGCGGGGGCCGGCACGGTCGGTCGGGCCGGGGCGCCGCTGCCGACGAAGGCCTCGGGGGCCACCCCGCCGCGGCCGGCCGGGGCCTGGCCGGGGACGCGGGTGGGCGGGAACGCGTCGGAGGCGGAGAGGGTCTCGCGGCTGGGCATCCCGGCCTGGTCAGGCACCTGCCCCGACGCACCCGGCGGTGGACCGGGCGCCTGCCCCGGCAGTTGGCCCGACAGGTGCTCCGGCGTGCCGGAACCCCCGTCCGGGCCACCCGCCCCGTCGTTCGGTCCGTTCGGGCCGGAGCGGCCGAAGTCGAGGCCGTAGCCGTAGTCGTTCTGTTCCTCGGCGCTCACAACGGACCCCAGATTCCACGACAGCCCCCGTAGTGCGGCAGAGCGCGCGGGAGTGCGTGAGCGCACGATTCTCCGCTGCACGGCGCCGAGGGCGCGTGAACGGCGCGCATCGGGACATTGGCTCCAACCACGGGCAAAGGATGGCATAGCGCAGAGTTGGGCGGTAGCCGGACCGCCGCGACCCACTCTTCCGAGGGGCCGTCGCGGATGTGTTCGGCGCGACCCGGTGAACCGGTGGGGCGTCGGCCGCGCCGGGCGCGCGCCCGGGCCGCGCACGCCGGGCCGACACCCGACTCCCCGGCCCGCGAGGGACGGCGGCCGCCCGTGCACGGGTGATCAGCGCGTCCGGAGCCCGTCCAGCAGGATCCTCAACAACCGGTCGGCCGGACCTTCGACAGGTTGACCGTCCGTCTGCTGGCCACCCGCCACCGGATACGAACCACCGAACGCGGCCGACACGGGCGCCGTGTACGGGTCCGCCCCCGGCGCGCTGCGCGTGGCGTGCACCGGCACCGAGGCGGTCAGCACCAGCACCACGTCCGCGACCGTCACCCCCGGCCGCAGCTCCCCGGCCGCACCCGCGCGGGCCACCAGGGCGGCGAGCAGCTGCAGCAGCAGCCGCGGGTCCGCGTCGGCCGCCGGCTCGCCGCCGTCCGGCAGCGCTCCGGCGTGGCGCGGCTCGAACCGGCCGCCCAGGAGGCCGCCCGCCCCGGCCGGATCGCCCGAGCGCTGCTCGGGCACCCGGCCCAGCTCCTCCGCGTACCGGAACGCCTCCGGCGGCAGCAGCCGCCCGGCGCCCGTGCTCACCGCCCGGGCCAGGTACCCGGCCAGCGACTCCCAGGCACCGCCGCCGCCGTACAGCGACTCGCGCGCCTGCGTCGTCAGCCAGGCCACCTCCTCGGCGGCGATCCGCTGGACCAGCACCTCCTTGCTCGGGAAGCGGCGGTACACGGTGCCCACCCCGACCCCGGCCCGGCGCGCGACCTCCTCCATCGGCGCGCCGTAGCCGAACTCGCCGAACACCTCGCGGGCCGCGCGCAGCACGCTCTCCAGGTTCCGCCGGGCGTCCACCCGCAACCGGGCGCCGGACACCGGCCCGGCACCGCCCTGCGGCGGCTCGGCCGGGTAGGGGATCGCCGCGTACGCCACCCCGACCTGCGGTGGCAGGTCCGCGGGACTGCGTTGCTCCGGCACCACGCCCTGGCCGGCGCGCGGTACAGCCGCCCGGCCCAACAGTCGCTCCTGCTCCATCATCCCAACTCTCCCCCGCAGGTGCCCGATCCCGGACCCTGCCGTCGCCCGCCCCTGCACCCCCCGGTGCAGCTCCGTCTGTCAGAAATGACCCGATGACCCATCGCTCGTTGCCGGTTGTGTCCTTCGCCGCGCCCGGGTGACGCCGTTGACCGCACGCGCACGACGACCGCACGCGCTCGGCCACCCGGACTCCGCCGCGGCCGGTGCCACCGGGCCGGGGTCGCGCATCCGGCTCGGCGCGTCGGCACCGTACGGGGCCTCGTCCGGGAACTACCCTTCCCCGGAACACGGTCCCGCAGTCGGGTTCTCGGGCCAACGATGGAACTGGCCGTAATGGCCGCTCCACGGTGCGTCGCCGCCAGTTGTCATGGCGATGGCCGCCCCGACGCACAATCCGACCATAGTTCACGGCCGTTCGAAGCCGAAAGTGCGTCAGAAACTCACCCCGGCAGCACAACTGGCACCACGGGGTGACTCCCGCCCCATTCGACCCGGCACGGACTGTGGACAAGAGGCCCTCCGACGGTCCTTCATTGAGGGCGTGGTGGGGGGTACCCCCGGCCGAGGGCCGGGGAGAGGTCGCATCGGCAGGAGGTTCGCCATCAGGATTCTGATCGTCGGCGGCGGCTGCGCCGGAATGTCCACGGCGCTGCACCTCCAGCGCGGCCTGCGCGAGCGGCTGCACCGGGGCGAGGCGGAGATCACCGTGGTCGAGCCGCAGTCCTACCTGACGTACCACCCGCTGCTCGCCGAGGTCGCGGCCGGCTCGATCGACCCCCGCCACGTGGTCGTCCCGCTGCGCCGGGCCCTGCCGCACTGCCGGGTGCTCACCGCGCGGATCACCCGGATCGAGTACGCGACCCGCCGCGCCTGGGCCGACGCCGCCGCCCGCGGCGAGCCGTCCGCCCCGGTCGAGCTCGACTACGACGTCCTGGTGGTGGCCCCCGGCTCGATCTCCCGGACGGTGCCCGTGCCCGGTCTGGCCGAGCACGGCCTGGGCTTCTCCACCGTCGGGGAGGCGGTGGGCCTGCGCAACCACGTCCTGGAACAGCTCGACCTCGCCTCCGCCACCCGCGACCCGGCCCTTCGCCAGGCCGCGCTCACCTTCGTCTTCGTCGGGGCCGGCTACGCCGGCGTCGGCGCGCTCGCCGAGCTGGAGGACATGGCCCGGACCGCGGTCCGCGGCTACCACAACATCAGCCCCGAGGACCTGCGCTGGGTGCTGGTCGAGGCCACCGACCGGATCCTCGCCGAGGAGTCGCCCGAGCTGGCCGCGCACACCCTGGCCCAGCTGCGCGAGCGCAGCGTCGACGTCCGGCTGCGCACCCGGCTGGAGTCGGCCGCCGGCCGGGTCGTGCTGCTCTCCGACGGCAGCCGGTTCGCCGCCCGGACCCTGGTCTGGACGGCCGGGGTGCGCCCGTCCCCGCTGCTGCGCGACACCGACCTGCCGCTGGACACCTCCGGTCGGATCCGCTGTCTGGCCACCCTCCAGGCGGTCGGTCCGGACGGGCGGGCGCTTCCCGGGGTCTGGGCCGCGGGGGACTGCGCCGCCGTCCCCGACCCGCACGCGGACGGCGCGCCCTGCGCGCCCAACGCCCAGCACGCCTTCGCCCAGGCGGAGCTGCTCGCCGCCAATGTCCTCGTCTCACTGGACGGCGGCCCCCGCGCCGAGGGCATCGTCGAGTACCGGCCGGATCGCGCGGCCTGTTCGACCTCGCTGGGGCTGGGCCGCGCCGTCGCCCACACGAGCCGCGGCGGGCGGCTCACCGGCCGGCGTGCCTGGTGGCTGCACCGGGCCCGGCACCTGCGCCGGCTGCCGAGCGCCGACCGACGGGTGCGGGTGCTGATGGACTGGGTGCTGGGTGGCCTGTTCTCCCGGGAGGTGGTCTCGCTCGGGACGCTGGAGCACCCCCGTTCGGAGTTCGAGGCCGGGTTCGGCAGGGGGATCACGGACGACCGGCCGACCTGATCGCGCCTCCGGCAGCCCCGCCGTGACCGACCGGACGGCCGCGCCGGGCGCGCGCGACTTCCGGAATCGGGCCTCCGCCTGACAGGATCGGCCCGACCGAGTCATTACCCGGTGTGCCAGTCCGCACACAAAAAGTGATGATATGCCTGGAAAACGAGGAAGCGGCCGTCGTTTGAACCTCATGCGCTGGAGCGCCCGGCTCACCGGAGCCCCTTGGCGGACCGCCCCACCGACCGGGAGCGGCACCGACCAGGGCGCGCCGTCCGGCGACGGCGTCGTGGTCCCCAGCCCCCGCGACCCCACCAGCCTCGTCAGCCCGACGGAGGTCCTCGACCCGCAGCGGCCCCAGGACCTGCGCGAGGTGCTGAACCGCATCCCCGCCCCGGTCGCCGTCACCTACGGCCCGCTGCACCAGCTCGGCTACGCCAACCGCGCCTACCGCGAGCTCTTCGGCGACCGACCCACCGGCCTGCCCGCCTGCGAGGCGCTGCCCGAGCTCGGCACCATGGGCGTCCTGCCGCTGATGGACCAGGTCATCCGCGGCGGCAGCCCGCGCAGCGTCAAGGCCCGCTGCATCCTCGGACTCACCGGCAACCGCTACTACAACGTCTCCTGCGTCCCGCTCAGCCGCCACGAGAGCCGGGCCGAGAGCCGGGTCGAGGGCCGCCGCGAGAGTCGGGCCGAGGTCCGGGCGGAGCCGGGGGAGGGCGAGGAGCCGAGGGACGCGCTGCCCGCCGGCGTCCTCATCTTCGCCGCCGAGGTCACCGACCAGGTGCTCGCGGCCACCCGGCTGCGCGAGGCCGAACGCCGCCAGCGGGAGGCCGCCGTCACCCTGCAGCGGAGCCTGCTCCCCCAGAAGCTCGACCAGCCCGCCGATCTGCGGGTCGCCGCCACCTACCAGCCCGGCGGCGCCGAGGCCGCGGTCGGCGGCGACTGGTACGACGTCATCGCCATCGACGGCGGCCGCACCGCACTGGTCATCGGCGACGTCATGGGCCGCGGTCTGCGCGCCGCCGCCGTGATGGGCCAGCTCCGCACCGCCGTCCGCGCCTACGCCCGCCTCGACCTGCCACCGCACGAGGTGATGCGCCTGCTCGACGGCCTCGCCATGGAGATCGACGCCAACCAGATCGCCACCTGCACCTACGCGGTCTGGGACCCTCGGCGCCACGCCCTCACCTACGCCTCCGCCGGCCACCTGCCGATGCTGCTGCGCTGCCCCGACGGCACCGTCCTGCGCAGCGAGGAACAGAACGGCCCGCCCCTGGGCACCGGAGGCGGCGTCCACCTCTCGCACACCCTGCGACTGCTCCCCGGCACCACCGGCGTCCTCTATACGGATGGTCTGGTGGAGCGCCGGGACGAGGACATCGACCAGGGCCTCGACCTGCTCGCCCGCACGCTCGCCGGCGCCGCCGGTGCTCCCGAGGTGATCTGTGCCCGCCTGCTCAGGGCCATGGGCGTCACCTCGGAGCACGACGACGACGTCGCCGTCCTGGCCTTCCAGCTGCCGGCCGACGAGAACCTCCCGGCCCTCCCGGAGCCGGGACCGGCACTTGACTCGACCCCCTGACAGGTCTAGTGTTCTTCGAGCTGCCTGGCTGGGAGCACCGGACACGTATCTACGCGGACGGTCCCGAGGCAGCCAATCCCTGGAAACACCACTGTCCGGTTCGGATCGGGCTGCGCTTTGTCATTTCGACGGTGCGGCTCGGGTTCTATTCGGCGTGCCCGTTTATATGGATTGCGGCCGGATTCGCCTTTCGGGGCGGGGATCGGCTAGAGTTTGAAACGTCGGACGGGGCGTCAAGCCGCAGAAGAC
>NZ_JBHVWC010000017.1:0-61048 GCF_042882445.1 Kitasatospora sp. NPDC058218
CCGCCCGGTGCTTACCAGGCCGCCACCGGGGCCGGGGGGGAGGCCGGCGGGGCGGCAAAGGCGGCCGCCACCGCGAAGGTCGCGCGCGACGCCGCCGCCGACGCCCAGCGCGCCGCGGACGCCGTCGACCACGCGGTCACCGCGGTGATCAATGCGGTGGACGCGGCCAAGTCCGCCGCCAGCGCGGGGGCGAACGCGGCCGCGGCCGCCGATGCCGCCGCCCAGGCCGGCGGGTACTCGCAGGCCGCCGGCGCCCAGGCCGAGCGTGCGAAGGCCGCTGCGGCCAAGGCACGTGCGGCGGCCGCCACCGCGACCAGCGCCGCCAACTCCGCCGAGGCCCTCGCCAGGCGCGCGGCCACTGCCGCGCAACAGGCCAAGGCAGCGGCCCAGGACGCCGCCCGCCACGCCAACAACGCCGCTCAAGCGGCCGAGGAGGCCGCGGCGCACGCCGGTCAGGCGGCCGGCGACGCCAATCAGGCCACCCTCCACGCCCAGGCCGCGGTGGCCGCGGCGAACACCGCGTCCGACGCCGCGGCCGCGGCCCGCCAGGTCGAGGAGACCGCGCGCGCCGCGGAGGCCGCTCAGCTGGCGGCGGAGAAGGACAAGAAGATCCAGCAGGCCCAGGAGGTGAAGAAGCAGTACGACGAGCGCGGGGCCCAGGACCGCGAGGACCGGGCCGAGGCGGCGCGCGTCGATGCCGAGACCAAGAAGCTGCTGACCGATGCCGTGGCCCCCGGCACCGACCCGGCCACCGCCGTGCGGATGGGCCGTCAGGCCGCCGTCAGCCTCTTCTCCGACGGTGGCCCCTGGACCAGCCAGGCCGCCAAGGACGCGCTCACCGGCTCCGACGGCGACGTGCTGGAGTGGCTCAAGCAGCGCCGGGCCCTCGCCGCCGAGCACGACGACCTGTCCCGTGTCGCCCACCTCGCCGAGTCCACCAACCCACGGCTGCGCACCGCGGCCCTCGCCGCGGTGAACGGGTCGCCGCAGGACATCCAGGCCTTCCTCAACGGAGGCCAGGACGCAGCAATGGCCGAGGACTACCGGGTCGAGATCCTGCGGATCATCAGCCAGGGCGGCCGGGCCGTCAAGGAGGCCGGCAGCAGGGCCGTCGACGCCAACACGCCCGCGGCGTTCCACCAGTTCCTCGACACCGACCAGTACCGCGCCCGGGAGGAGGACGACCGGGTGACGGCGCTCACGCTGACCGCGGGCGGCGGTCCCCAGCTGACGGCCTCCGCCCAGGTCGCTCTGGCCGGCGCGCCCACGCAGTTGCGCAACTTCGTCGCCGTGGCCCAGTACCGAGCCGCCGAGCAGGACCAGCAGAGCGCCGTCCACGCCGCCGACATCCAGCGGATCGTGGCCGACGCCTCGAACACCGCCGCCATCGCCCAGGAGACGGCGGCGACCGCGACCGCGGCGGCGCTGACGGCCCAGGGCGCTGCCGCCGAGGCCCAGAAGTACGCCGACCAGGCCCGCCGGTCCGCCGACGAGGCGAACGGCTACGCGGACCAGGCCCGGCAGTCCTCGGACCGGGCGGACAAGTCGGCCAAGCAGGCCGCGACATCCGCGCAGCAGGCGAAGAGCGCCGAGAAGTCGGCCCGCGCCGATGCCTCGGCCGCGACCAAGTCGGCGGCCTGGGCGTCCTACTCCGCCTCCAAGGCGGCCTCGTACGCGAGCTCCGCCTACGGGTCCGCGACGCAGGCCCGGAACTCGGCGCTGGCCGCGGGCCGTAGCGCCGAGGAGGCGGCGCAGGCCGGCACCGAGGCGATGCGCACCGCGGCCGACAAGATCGCCGCCGAGGAGCGTGCCCGCGCCGCCCAGCAGAGTCAGCCGCCGTCGACGCCGCCCCCGCCGGGCACGGTCTCCGTCGGTGACGCGGACGGTCACGACTACACCAGTGACGAGGACGACCCGAAGAAGCACCCGCCGTTCCACGAGCCGAGCGGCTGGGAGAAGTTCTGGCGCAACCTCGGCAGTCAGGGGCAGCCGGACCCGATGCTGACGATCGTCGGCGGCGCGGAGCTGTGGGCCTGCCACGCCGGGTCGATGTCCTGCGAGCTGTTCAGGTACTGGGAGAAGAAGTCGGGCAAGCCGTTCAACTTCTCGGCGGACCAGATGCGGGACCTCTACACCAACCCGACCATGCAGACCGATCTGAACGAGCGGGCCGCCAAGTACGCGCAGTCCGCGGCGGAGAAGTGCAGCGGCGGGGTCGGTACCACGTGCACGGTGAAGCTCGACTCCAACTGGCTCGGGTTCACCTACAAGTACCCCGGCTCCAAGGACCACATCTTCGCCCTGCACTCCATCCAGTACCGCGTCAGCGGGGACGTGACGGCGACGGTCGTCAGCCCGGGCAAGGTGCGGCTCTCCGGGGACTACCGGTTCGACGTGAAGAAGGAATACAACTTCGACATGGACAAGCCGCCGATCGACGTGTGGGGGATCCCGGTCGACGTGAAGATGCTGGCCCTGGCGCCGAGCCAGGGGTACGCCCGAGACTTCACCGTCCAGGGGAGCTCGACCGGGCACGTCGACACCACCACTGGTTGATCGGCGGATTCGGATCGGGTACCGTCCCGCGAGGCCTTCCTCGCGGGACGGTCCCCGCCCGGGAAAGGACAGTCATGCGAGTACGAAGCGCAGTCGGACCGCACGGTCCCGGACGGCTGGGGCGCGCGGCGGCGGTGGCCGTGAACGTGGTCGTCGCCGTCACCCTCGCGTCCGGCTGCACGGCTGCGGACCCGGATCCGAGGGCGTACCCGGGCACCCCGAAGGGGCAGACCCTCGAAGGGGTCGCGAAGGCGTTCGGGCTGGACCTGCCCGCGTGCGACCTGCAGGGGGTCGGGTTCTCGGGGAGCTCGAAGTACCCCGATCAGAACCTGAACCTGAGTTTCCGGGCGCCGAAGGACTGCGTGGGCCGCTTCCTCTCCGCCCACTCCGTCGACGTCGCCCGGCCCGTCCACTGGACCCCCGGGCAGGGGAACAAGACCGGGTTCGACTCCGAGACCGAGACCCGGAGCTTCGGCTGGTCCTTCGACAAGGCCGTGACCTACGACCTCTTCGTCGACTTCAGGACCTCCACCGGGAGCCGCTTCAGCGTGCTGGCGGACCAGGGGCAGACGGAGCAGACGGTGTACATGGAGTCCCGCTACCTCGGCGGCTCCTGACCGGGGGTCGACCAGCGACTCCTGACCGGGGCCCGTCACCGGGACGCCGCGCGTCCCGGTGACGGGCCCCTGAGCCGCTGAGCAGCTGGTCGCCGAGCCGTGCCCGGCGGTGCCCGGCGCCGGACGTCGGCGGGCCCGACTTCTTCCCGGCCGGGGAGGGGCGCCGGTGCGGCCGCCCGGTCAGAGGCCGCTCCGGCCGGATTCGCCGACGGACCGGGAAGTCCCGTCGGCCCCGGCATTCCCGGCATTCCCGGCATTCCCGGCGGCCTGGGCGGTCTCGATGGCCTCGGCGGCCTGGGCGGCGAGGCCCCTGGCGGCGCGCAGGAGAGTCGCGAAGGACGGCAGCCGTGGCTCGACGTGCGGGCCCACCGCCGCCAGCGCCGCCGCCGCGTGCCGGGCGGCCAGGGCCGGGTCGTCGGCCAGGACGGCCATTCCGCTGCGGATCCGGAGGGTGGCGACGGCGTGCCGTCCGATCAGCGCGGTCTCGGAGCGCGGGCCGAAGACCCGCTCCTGCAGGGGGAGCAGCAGTTCGGCGAGCTTGAGGGCCTGCCGGGTCCGGCCCGCCTCGGCGTAGGCGTTGATCAGGTTGGCGGCGGAGGCCAGCGTGTCCGGATGGTCCCGCCCGAGCACGCGGGCGCGGGCGGTCAGGACCGGTTCGCCGACCTCGATGGCCTCGTCGTTGCGGCCGGCCCGCCGGTAGGAGACCGCCAGGTTGGCCCGGCCGGTGAGGGTCACGGGGTGGTCGGCGCCGAGCACTCGTACCAGGTCGGGCACGGTCCGCTCCTCGATGGCGGTGCCCTCCTCGGCCCGGCCGACGTGCGCGTACGAGGCGGCGAGTTGCATGCGGGACCAGAGCGTGTCCGGGTGTTCGGTGCCCAGCACGCGTTCGCGGGCGGCCAGGACCTCCTGCTGGATGGGGATCGCCTCCGCCGCGCGGCCGGTCTCCCGGTAGGTGTCGGCGAGGTTGGCGCGGGCCGTGAGCGCGTCCGGATGATGGGGGTCGCCGCCGGCGCGGTCCGAGCCGTCGACGCGTTGGATCTCGGTGACGACCCGTTCCTCCAGCGCGAGGGACTCGTCCGTCCGCCCCACCGCGTTGTACGAGACGGCGAGGCCGGCCCGGGCGCTGACGGTGTCCGGATGGCGCGGTCCGAGGGCCCGTTCCCGGCCGGCCAGCACGCGCTCCTTGAGCGCGACGGCGTCATCGTGCAGACCCGCCTGGGCGTACGCGGTGGCGAGCCCGGCGAGGACGGTCAGGGTGTCGGGGTCCTCCGGCCCGCGCAGGACCTGCTGCGCGACCGCGACCTGCTTGAGGAGTCGGGCGGCGTCCACCGCCCGGCCGGCCTCGCGGTAGGCGGCGGCCAGGTTCGTCCGGGCGGTGAGGGCGCGCTGGTCGGCGGTGCCCCGCGTGCGGACGGCCACCCGGACCTCCTCCTCCCAGTGCGCGACGGCGGCCTCGCCCAGTCCGGCGTGGAGGAGGCTCAATCCGGCCTTCTCGCGCAGCAGGTGGCCGGGGAAGTGGTGCAGGTCGTCGCCGACGACACCGTGCAGCACGGCGGTGTTGGCGCGCAGGCTCGCGGCGAGCCGGTGGTCGGCGTGCTCCTGCTCCGGCCACAGCTCGTGGAGCGCCCAGATCACCGCGAGCTGTGGCCACTGCGGTTCGGCGGTGGTGTCGCGGGCGGCGCGGGCGGTCAGCGCGTGGATGGTGATCTCCCGGTGGGCGGGGCGGTGGGTCGGCCCGGACCCCGGGTGGGGGAGGGGGACGCCGGCCGGGAGGTTGGCGATCAGGTTGTAGTTGTGCAGGACGGCGAGCACGGTCAGCGCCTCGTCGGCGCCGACCGGGGCTGGGGCGGGCGGGTCCGGGGCGGTCCCGCCGCGCCGGAACCGGGCGGACCACCGTCCCGAGCGCCGCCCCTTGTGCGGCGGCGGTGCCTCGACGGGGGCCGGTGGGTTCGGCGCGTCCGGGCTCCCGGCCGCGGGCGCGGCCCGCCGCTCGGCCAGGTACTCGGTCGCGGCGCGCGTGGTCCACAGCTCCCGGGGGTGTCCGGCCGGGTCCAGCAGGGCCGCCAGCTGGATCGCCGGGACGGCGAGGCCCTCGGGCTCGGTCCGCTGAGCCGCCTCCAGGGAGATCAGCAGCGCGGTGGCGACCGGCCGCCCGTACAGCTCGGTGTCCGCGTCGGGCGGCAGCATCGCCTCCAGCGTCCGCGTGCGTTCGCGGAACAGGTCCAGGTAGGCGGCGCAGGTGCGGCCCTGGTTGACCATGAACGCGGCGGCGTGCGCGAGGGCGAGCGGCAGCCTTCCGAGGGCCTCGGCGAGCTCCTCGGCCCGGTCGTCGAGCAGGTACGGGAACCCGGCCGAGGCGAGGCGCTCGCCCAGGTAGGCGGCCGCCTCCTCGGGGCTGTAGACGTCCACCGGGACGAGCGCGCGGCCGCCGCCGGAGGCGTGGGCGCCGCGCTGCCGGGTGGTGGCCAGGACCCGGCCGTTGCCCCGGCGCGAGCTTCCCGGCCACAGCGGACCGGTCGCGGTGAAGTCGGTGACGTCGTCGAGCACGACCAGCCAGCTGCGGTCGGTGCTGCTCAGCCAGTTGAGGAAGCGGCGGGCGTTCTGTTCGGCCTCGGCCGGTGCGTCGGTGGCACCGGGTACCTGGACCGCGATCGCCGCGTCGGCGTACGTGGTGAGCACGCCGAGCGGGTCGGCGGCCGCTGCCCAGACGATCAGATCGACGCCTTCGCGCAGCGCCCGGTGGGCGTAGGAGGCGGCGAGCTGGCTCTTGCCCACCCCGCCGCCCCCGGCGAGGACCTGCGTCAGCACCACGGTCTCGTGCCCGGCCCGCGCCTCGTCGACCTTCGCGCGGACGGCGGCCCGCGGCTGGAAGGCACTCGCCAGGATCGGCAGGGCGCCGATCAGCACCGGCCACTGGGGTTCGGGCGGCGGGGCCTCCTGGTGGATGTACGTCCCGGCCTGGATGACGGAGCCGTTCACGGTCGAGTCGATGATCTTGTTGACGACGGCCGAGTGGACGGCGCCAAAACCGTCCGGTTCCGGGCCGGCACCGTCCGGTTCCGTACCGTCGCCCGGGTGTTCCGGCGGTGGCGCCGATTCGATCATGATCTGATCCTCCGTCAATCATTCGACGGGGTCATGATTCCGTGTGGGAGCGCCCTGCGGGAGGAGTTCGGCGGAAGCGGGGGGCGGACCCGCGGGGCGGCACGTACTGGCCGCATCACGGGCCGATCGGCAACGTGTTCCACGAGCCGACGCGGGCGCGTGTCGATGGTCGGCCCGGCCGGTGTGGCCGGCGCGCTGGGGGAAAGCCCGGCCGTTCGTGGCCGGCCCCGCTTCCGTCACGTCGCCCCCTCCACGTGCATCGGCATAACGGCCAAGCCGTGCAAGCCTGTTGGATATGGTGAAGGAACCACTGCGGGACACGGGGGCCTGTCATGTCGCATGGGGACGGAGTCGCACCGTCGGATTGGACGGTGACGGCCTTCTTGCTGATGGAGCGGTTCCGGCGGACCGGCGACCGGCGTGACCTGGACCGGGCGGTCGAGGGGTACCGGACGGCGCTGCGAGAGACGTCGGGCAAGCGGGACGACCGGATCGCAGCGGCGAATCTCCGGGCATGTTTGTGGACCAGATGGTCGTCCTTCGGTGACGACCGCGACCGGGACGATCTGATCGCCTTGTACGACGAGGCGCGGCCCGGTGCGGAAACGGAGCAGGACGCGCTCTTCCTCGGGGTCGCGTTGAGCGACCGCTTTGACAACGAGCATCGACGCGACGACCTGGACGGCGCGATCGGGGCTCTGCGGCGGGCGGTGGAGGCCCCGCTGGAGCCGAGCCGGAACCGGGCGTTCGCGCTGCTGATGCTCGGCACGGGGTTCCGCCGACGGTACGAGGAGGCCGGGGACCAGCAGGACTTGGCGGAGGCGGTGAGCGCGGGGCGCGGAGCGCTGAGCCATGCGGGGCCTGGCGATCCGCTACGACCACGGGTCATGACCGAACTCGCGCTCACCCGCGAGTGCTCCTTCCAACTGACGGGTGACCTCGATCCGTTGAACGAGGCGCTCGTGCTGTTGCGCGCGGCGTTGGTGGACTGCCCGCGCGGGGCGCGCCGTCGTGCGACCGTGCTGGACCACCTCGCACGGATACTGATCACGTGGATCGCGGCCGCACCCGGAGTGCCGGAGTTCGAAGAACTGCTCCGGGTCACCAGGACCGCGCTGGCGGAGGCCCCGGAGAGCGTGGACCATCCGGCTCGGTTGAGGGCGCTGGCCAGGCTGGGCGTGGCGCTGCGGCTGGCCGAAGAACACGGTGGCGGCACGGCGATGCTGCGGGAGGCCGTGGGCCTGTTGCGCGAGGCCGTTCGGCACACCCGGCCGTCGAGCCCGGACCGGGTGGAAAGGCTGAACAGTCTGGGCAATGTCCTGCACCGGCTCGGTCAGCGGACCGGCGACGCGGAACTGCTGGACGAGGCCGTCGAGGTACTGCGGGAGGCGGTGGCCGGGTGTCTGCCCGAGCGGCCCTGGTGCATGCCGAACCTCGCGGTCGCGCTGCGCGAGCGCTATCACCAGACCGGTGACCTGGCCTCGCTGCGTGAGGCCGCCGAGCTGGCTCGGAGATCGGTCGAACTCTTCGAGGCCGGGCGGGAGTCCACCGCCCACCTGGACAACCTGGGGGTGATCCTGCAGACCTGGTACGACCGCACCGGAGAGGAGTGGGCGGCGGCCGAGGCCGTCAAGGTCGCCCGACTGGTGCTGATCCGAACCCCGGAGACCAGCCCGGAATGGAGCGAGCGGGTGAACCACCTCGCCAACGCCCTGGGCAGTCGCCGCGAGGAGCCCGTCGGCCGGGCCGATCTCGACGAGGCGATCCGGCTGCTGACCCGGGCCGCCGAGGCCTTGCCGTACGGTGACCCGGGACTTCCCCGGGTGCTGCACAACCTCAGCACGATGCTCGCGGCCAAGGCGCAGGCCACCGAGGACCGGGCATTGCTGGAGCAGGCGGTCACCACGGCCGGCCGGGCGGTGTGGGCGCCCTCCGAGGGCGAAGCGGCGGACGCGGGTCACCTGTGGACCTACGCGCGCTCCCTGCGGAGCCTGTACGACGTCGCCGGTGATCCGGGCGTGCTGCGGGCGGCCGAGGACGTCTACCGGCAGGTCGCGGAGAACGAGACGGTTCCAGCCGTCCGGCGGATCCGGGCGGCCCGCGACTGGGGCGCCGCCGCCGCGGAGGGACGGCGTTGGTCGGAGGCGACGCGGGCGTTCCGGCTCGCGGTGGATCTGCTCCCGTTCGGCATCACCCAGCGACTGGGGCTCGGTGACCGGGAACACGGCCTCGCGCGGGTCCAGGGGCTGGCCGCCGACGCGGCGGCGTGCGCCGTCAACGCGGGCGACCCGGAGCTCGCCGTTCTGTTGCTGGAGCAGGGCCGGGGCGTACTGCTCTGGCAGGCGATCGCACCGCGCGAGGGGTGGCAGCGCTTGCTCGCCGTGCAGCCGCGACTCGCCGCGCGCTTCCTCCGGTTGCGGGACGAGGTCGAGGCTCTCGACGTTGAGGAGCGGTCGCACACGACCGATGACCGGCATCGGCTGGCTGTCGAGTGGGAACGGCTCGTCGCGCGGATCCGGGCCTTGCCCGGCTTCGCGGACTTCCTGGCAGCGCCGACCCTCTCCAGCCTCCTCTCGTGTGCCGATCGGGGACCGGTGGTGCTCGCGTACTGCAGTTCGTACCGCAGCGACGCGTTGATCCTGCGACCGGAGGGCGTGCTGGTGGTACCGCTGCCGGAAGCCGGTCCGGGAGTGGTCGAACACCAGGTGGCGCGGCTGGAAGGCGCCCTCGCGGCGGCGACCGATCCGGCCGGGGAGCGGAACGCCCAGCAGACCGTCCGGGCTGTGCTGGCCTGGGCGTGGGACCACGTCGCCGGGCCGGTCCTCGCCCGGCTCGGGCTGCTCGACGAGCCACCGGGGGATGACTGGCCCCGGCTGTGGTGGTCGCCGGGCGGTGCGCTCGCCGCGCTGCCGTTGCACGCGGCCGGCCACCACGACGGACGTCGCGCGGTCGTCGACCGGGTGATCTCCTCCTACACGCCGACCGTTCGGGCGCTGGCCTACGCCCGGGCGCGGGCGGCCGATCCGTCGCCGCCGGGCCGCCTGCTGGTGGTGACGCAGCCCGAGACACCCGGAGCCCGCCCGCTGCACGGTGCCCGGCGGGAGGTTGCGAAGCTCGTGAACCTCCTGCCGTTCGATCTGATCACCGGCGAGGACGCGACGACGCTCCGGATCCTGCGGGAGCTGCCCGAGTTCTCGTACGTTCACTTCGCCTGCCACGGAGTGAGTGATCCGGACGATCCGTCGCACGCCCAGCTGTTGGTCCACGACCACCAGCGGCATCCGCTGACGGCCCACCGGGTCTCCCGGCTGGACCTGCCCAGGGCGCGGCTCGCGGTGCTGTCCGCCTGTGTGACCGCGAGGGCTTCCAAACGCCTGGCGGACGAATTCGTGCACATCACCTCGGCGTTCCAGGTGGCCGGTTATCCGCATGTCATCGGAACGCTCTGGCAGGTGCACGACGCGGTGTCCGTGCGGGTGACCGGCAGCTTCTACCGCTTCCTGCGCCGCGGGCGGCCGTCGGAGTTGCCGGGCCTCGATGCGGAACGAAGCGCCGCCGCCCTGCACCACGCCGTCCGTGAGTGCCGCGAGGCCTTCCACGATGTGCCCAGCCTGTGGGCGGCCTACGTGCACTCCGGAGCCTGACGAGGAGCCCGCCTCCGACGGGAGAGAGGAACCGACCCGATATGGCCCGATGGTGGCGAGGCCGCCCGAGGACCTCCGACGAGCCGGCCGGACCGGTGCCCGAGCCGGGGCACGAAGCCGCCGCCGACGCCGAGGCCCATGCCGATGCCGACGCCGAGGCCGATGCCGGGCTTGCGCCGGCAGGCGAGTGGATCCTCACGGTGATCGGACCGGGCGGAACGGAGGAGGAGATCTCCCGGATTCCCGTGTCTCCCGCCCTCTACTACGGGCTGAAGCTCAACGCCGCGCTGCAGCAGCTGGGGCCCGATCACCTGGAGACGCAGGCGGCGCTCCGCGAGTACGCCGTGGTGCTCAGCCACATGGAGGGAGGCCGGGAGGAGGCCCGCGAGCGCCTGATGGACCTGGTGCGGTTGCAAACGCGGACGCTGGGCTACGAGCACGCGGAGACCCTCACCACTGCGGCCACCCTGGCCAGGGTGATCCGGGAGCTCGGAGAGCTGGGGATGGCGGAGGAGGTGTGGAGGAGCGTCTGGACCACCCGGGCCTCGCTCCTCGGCCGTGATCATCCGGACACGCTCGACAGCGCGGCCCACGTGGCCGGCGTCCTGGAGGACCTGCACCGCGTGCCGGAAGCCGCCGCGCTGCGCCGGGACGTGCTGGAGCGCCGCAGACACTCCCTCGGGCCGGACCATCCCGACACCCTGAAGGACGCGAACGAGTACACGGCGTCGCTGTCGAAGGCGGGCCGGTGGGAGGAGGGCGAGAGGGAACTGCGCGATCTGATCGATCGTCTTGAACGGCAGGCGGAGGGTGACCACGACGCCCTTCGCACCGCGCGTGCCAATCTTGGTGCGGTCCTGTGCCGGCTCGGCCGCCTCGACGAGGCGGAGCGGGTGCTGAGCGCGGTTCTGGCGTCGTACGAGGGCACCGGCGGGCTGGGCGACGACGAAACGCTCTCCATCCGCAACAACCTCGCAGCCGTGCTCCACGCGAGGCGCCGCTACGAGGAAGCCGCCGTCGTCCTGCGTGAGGTGGAGGTCAGTACCGTCCGCCGGCACGGCGAAGGTCACCTGAGCACCCTCCAGGCCCGCCACAACCTTGCCAACGTCCTGATCGACGTGGGCAGTCGCCAGGAAGCGGCGGGGCTCCTGAGGACGTGCCTCTCCGGCTACCGGCGGATCCTCGGCCAGGACCACCCACTCGTCCGATCCATCGTCGGACAGCTCGACTGGCTGATCGACGAACTCGCCTGATGCCGGCGACGCGAGTCCACGTCGAGTGGGCCCGCGCGCCGGGACGATGACGCCGGTGTCGCCGGCGTGGGGCTTCCCGCAGCCACCGGGCGACGCCGGCGGCCGGGGGCGGGGGCTGCCCGGCAGTCGGGTTCCGGCGGTCCTTCCGGGCAGGCCGAGCAGGCCGGTTCTACGGCAGGGGTTGCCGAGCAGTGGTGCGGGCGGATTCCATTGCGGTCGCACCACTGCTCGCGCAGGCGATCGAGAGGAACTCCCATGACGCAGGACCGACCGGTCGTCCCGGACGGGGCGGCGCGCATCACGCTGCCCGCACCGCGGACGCCCTCCCCCCGCGAGGCCCCGGCGCTGAACTGGGGCGTCATGGCCCCCGGCGGGATCGCGGCCGCTTTCGTTGAGGCGCTGCAGACGCACACCGGGCAGCGGGTCGCGGCCGTCGGCTCACGCGACGCCGGGCGTGCCCGTGCGTTCGCCGACCGGTTCGGCATCCCCAGGGCCTACGGGAGTTGTGCCGAACTCGTCCAGGACGACGAGGTGGACATCGTCTATGTCGCGTCACCGCACTCGGGTCACTTCGAGCAGGCGATGCGGGCGGTCGAGGCGGGCCGGCACGTCCTCGTGGAGAAGGCGTTCACGCGCAATGCCCGTGAGGCCGAGGAGTTGATCGAAGCGGCCCGCAAGCGCGGGGTGTTCCTCATGGAGGCGATGTGGACGCGCTTCCTGCCCCACATCGACGTGGTCCGCCAGGTGCTCGCTGCCGGCCTGCTCGGGGAGGTGCACACCGTCTTCGCCGACCACGGGCAGTCGATGGAGCCCGACCCGGCGCACCGCCTCTTCGCTCCGGAGCTCGCGGGCGGGGCGCTGCTGGATCTCGGTGTCTACCCGGTCTCCTTCGCCTCCATGGTGCTCGGGCCGTTCGCCTCGGTCACCGCGGTGGGCACGAAGGCCTTCACCGGGGTCGACGGCCAGGCATCGATCGTCGTCACCGGCGGCTCCGGAGCGCACGGTGTGCTGAACACGTCGCTCTTCGCCGTTACCCCGACCACGGCGTCGATCTCGGGGACGCGGGGTCGTCTGGAGATCGACGGGCCGTTCTACGGGTCCGCCCGGGTGCGTCTCATCGGCCGGGACAACACGCCGATCGACACGTTCGTCCCCGTGCAACGCCACGGGGGCCTGAGCTACCAGGCCGCCGAAGCGGCCCGGTGCATCGGCGCCGGCCGGCTGGAGTCCGACCTGATGCCGCTCTCCGAGACGCTGGACATCATGCGTGTCCTGGACGGTGTCCGCCGCGACCTGGGTGTTGTCTTCCCCGGGGAGTGACCCGGCCCGGCGGGGGCGTCCCGCTCATCTCGGACACGGGCTACCCGGCGCGTCCTCGCGCCGGCCGCCCGAATCCGGCACGGCAACCGGATCGGAGCACCGGTCACCCGCTCAGTGATCGCATTCGATCACTGAGCACATCAGACTCATCCAGCCGGGCCGAAGGAGTGGTGATCCGTCCAGGTGCCCCGCAGGTCAGGGCACCGGCATCGACATGTAGACCGCACGCCGCCCGTAGGACGCGGGGACGGCCACCTCCCGGTGCGCGCGGTAGCCGATGAGCCGCAGCAGGATGTCCGCCCCGCGTACCGCGACCATCGAGATCCGCTCGAAGCCCAGCTCCACCGCCCGGGCCTGGAAGTACCGCATGAACCCCAGGGCGACCTCCCGGCCGCGCAGGTCCTCGGCGATCACCAGGTCGTGCACGTGCAGGTTGCCCGAATCGAACACGGCGTCCTCCGCCCGGGCGAGGTCCGGGCAGCGCAGCGGCGGGTACGGCAGGCTCAGCAGGTAGCCGCGGACCGTGCCGCGCTGCTCCAGCACGAAGCAGGTCTCCGGCGAGCCGAGGGCGCGGGACTGCAGCGCCTCCCGGCCCTCCGACAGGCCGTCGGCGGCGTAGGCGTCGTGTTCCAGCGCGACCACGGCGTCCCAGTCGTCGTCGGTCAGCTGCCGTATCAGGATGTCCTCGCTCACCCGGCCGCCCCGTCCACGCCGGGGCGCAGCCCCTCCGCGCGGGCGGCGGCCGCCATCCCCGCCCAGGCGTCGATCAGCACCGCCCAGCGCTCGGCGTCCTCCTTGGCCTCGTCCAGGAGCTGCTGCCGCCGCCCGGCCACCACGTCCGCGAGCTCGGCGTACTTGCCGCCCAGCTTGCGGTAGGAGCGGTCCAGGACGTCCAGGCAGTGCTCGTTCCCGGCCCGGTCCCAGTCGACGCTGCCCCGCACCAGGTCGAGGATCGGCTCGACCTTCAGCCCGTGCCGCTCGTCCAGCAGCCCGCGGCCGAGGTCGATCATCCCGCCGTAGACCGGGTACAGGTACAGCATCGAGAGCAGGAACTTGACGAACCGCAGCTGGTAGGAGACGAAGCCGGCGCCGATGCGGCGCTCGGGCGTGTAGTAGTTGACGATGTGGCGGTTGTGGACGACGCCGGGCAGCCGGGCGTGGACCAGGGCGTGCAGCAGGGCGTAGTCGCTGCCGATGGTCTCGGTCGAGGGCAGCAGCGGCAGCACCTCGTAGGCCCGGTGGTCCAGGGCGACGTTGCACATGTAGACGTCCCAGATGTCGGGCACGCCGAGGACGGAGTCGTCGGTGCCGAACGTCTCGGAGCCGGCGCCCTTGAAGGAGACGTCCACCATCGCGTCCTTCTCCTCCTCCGACCACACCGGCGGGGCCCACAGGCGCACCACCTCGCGGTAGACGGCCGGGTCCAGCTCGTGGATCTCGCCGATGTCCACGTTGAGTTCGCCGATGAAGGAGCCGCTGACCAGCATCACCGGCTTGTCCGCGTCGGCCGGGTCGAGTTCGGAGCGGGACACGCCGGCCACCGCCTCGCCGGCCGGCCGGCCGATCGAGAGCAGCTCCTGGTGGATCGGGAACATCTTCCGACCGTCGACGACCTGGAAGTCGAAGTCGTCGTTGCGCAGGTGCGCCGAGGTGCAGCCCAGGGCGGCCGCGCCCAGGAAGAGCCGGTTGACGCAGGAACCGTACGCGACGGCCTGCGGGAGCATCAGGTCGAGCAGCAGCTCGGGGTCGGGAGCGCCGGAGCGCACGGCCACCCGGTGCAGGAACTCCCGCTGCTGCGTGTTGCCGAGGTGGTGGACGAACACGCCGGGAGTGGGGGCGAGCGAGGCCACGGCGTCCGCGTTCTTCGCGAAACCGGCGGCGTCGGTGGTGTCGAGGACGAGGAGGTGCACCTCGACCCCGAAGGTCGCGACGGCGTAGGCCGCCTCCTCGGCGAGGTCCACGATGGTGTCGGGGCAGGGACGCATGGTGGGCAGGGCGAGGCAGACTCGTTGCATGGGGTGGGATTCTCCGTCTGATCGTCAGATTCGTTACGGCAGTTGCCAGTTGAGTGAAGTGGAGGTGTCCTGGACGGCGACTCCGACCGGCCCGTCGCGCCACCATGGACCAGACCACTCGCGATGTCAAAGAGCTGCGGCGGGGCTGGGTGGAGGTGGAACGCACTTCCTCCGAAGGGAAGTTGATGCCGCCGTCCATCGACGCGACACCGCCGATCGTCCGGGCCGTCTCGACCGGAGGTCCCGGATCGGGATCGGGTGGGCGCATTCTTCGGCGCCGGCCCGGGCTTCGTCGAGTCGGCGGACGTTCTGCGCCCGGTCGCCGCCGGCGCCGCGCTCGACGCGTTCGGCGGTCGTCTCGACGCTTACGCGCTGAAGTCCGTGGAGGAGCTCCCCGCCGGCCTCGGCCTGGTCGGTGAAGGTGGTGTCGTCCGTGGGGTCCAGGATCAGGAGGCGGACCTCCACACCGAAGTTCCCCGCCGCGTGCGCGGCCTCCTTGTCAATGGCCGCGATCGTCGCGGGACGGACCCGGCCGGCCGGCAGAGCCCAACAGGTTCTGCGCATGCGGGCGTCTCCAATCGATCGTCAGATCCATCTGCCCGTCCGAGGGCCAAGGCGCGGCAATGTCGCAGGCTCACTCAAAGCTACGGTGAAGTAGGGAAGTTGAGGGAGTCGGTGAGTCCCGAGCGGCGTCGGTTCCGGGGCGCGGGGCTCCGCCGGACTCCTGCGGATGACCTTGCTTCACCACGGTGGACTAGACCAACTTCGGTGTCAACGGGATGCTTTCAGGGATCGGGCGGCGCACGCCGACATTGCCCGATCGGGCAGGCGTCGCTGCCCTCGCACGGACTTCGGCGGGGCTCGCGATGCAGTCCGCGCAGCGGGTGGTGACATGGTGGACATCGCCGCCGGCCACCAGACGATCACTCCGCTGATCTCGTTCACCGTCGGCCAGTCGATCCCGGGCACCGCCTGCCCGCTGACCGTGACCCGCCTGTCGGCCAGCCCCTACCCGGGCGATCCCAACAACGGCACGATGACCCTGCTCTGCACCGCCGACACCTCCGGCAAGGTCACCTGCACCTGACGGTCCGGAGCGGCAGGGGATCAGGTGTCCGCCGACCCCCGGCCCCTTCGGGGGTCGGCGGACACCCGGAAGCGGACCCGCCGTGTCGGGGTCCAGGAACGCGAACGGCGGACCGGGCCGCCGTTCGCGCGGGGGATCACCAGCTGCTGATCTGGACGGTGTCCCCGTAGTCGCCGCCCTGGCGGACGGAGACCTGGACGCGGGCGGACCGGTCGGTGAAGCTCTGGCCCGGGCGGTGGGCGGCCAGGTCGAGCGGGCTGCACCCCGGTGGCGGCGTGGCGCCCGGGTTGCCGTTGATCACCCGGACCGGGCCGTCGCCGGTCCGGACGGAGGTGTCGACGCGGTAGATCAGCACGCCGGTCGAGCAGGGGTTCGGGTCGGTGTAGGCGGCCCGGCGGGACTCGACGACGTACGCGGTGGTGGCACCGGTGCGGATCACCCCGATCTTGGTGCCGCCGATGTACTCCACCGCCGTGAGATCGATGTCGGTCCAGCCGGGGCCGGGGAGGCAGACGATTCGGCTGTCGTCGATCCAGCCCAGTTTCCACAGTTCCCAGCCCAGGTACTGCGGTGCTCGGCCGCCGACCTTGCCCATCAGGTCCCAGCCGCCGACGTAGGCGTGCTGGTCGGTGCCGGTGAAGGCGTAGAGGTCGGGCAGGCCGAAGGTGTGGCCGGTCTCGTGGTCGGCGATCTTCGGGCCCCAGTACCACATGTCCTGACCGAAGGTCACCGCCCACCTGATACGGGTGCCGCCCGCGGTCACACCCGCGGTCGTGGGGTCGTAGACGTAGGTGGGCGTGAAGCTGATCGCCGAGGCGGACTTCGGCGGGACGACGTACACCAGGTCGTACCGGGAGAAGTCGGTGTACGGCGCGGCGGCCTGCACGGCGTCGCGCACGTACGCCTCGTGCTGCTCGAAGCCGATGCCGCGCTGGAAGCCGTACGAGGTGGAGGGCTGCGGCATGCGCAGCCAGCGGTCCAGCGGGCTGATGGCCAGCCAGGTGCGGCCGTAGGAGGCCTGCCACATCCAGTCTGCGGCGGGGGTGAGCTGGGCGGTGTAGGGCTGGGTGGGGCCGTCGGCGGGGGCGTCGGGGAAGTCGACGAAGAGCGTGAGCACGCGTTTGGTGCCGAGTGGCTGCTGGAAGCGGACGCGGTCGGTGTCGTGGCCCTCGTCGGTCCAGCCGGTGGTGCCGGCGAGGGCGCAGGCGGAGGCCGGGGCCGGGAGGGTGGCGGCGACGGCCGGGCGGGCGGGGGCGACGAGCAGGACGAGCACGCCGACGAGGGCGAGCAGAGCGGCCGGCGGGCGGAGCGTTCTGGTGGAGGCTCGCAAGAGGGATCTCGAGGGGGGCTCGCACAGTGGTGTTCCTCCTGGGGACGAGGGGGAGGGGGAAGGCCCGGCCGGGGAGCGGAGAGCCCCCGGCCGGGCCGGGTCGCGCCGTGCGGACGCGGGTGGTGGGGCTCCCGAACGGCCGCCCGCACGGCGCGGGCTCAGGGTGTGCCCGAGGACCGGGCGGTCAGCCGGTCCGGGTGACCGTCACGGTGTCGGAGAGCGGGCCCTGGTCGCCGACCTCGATCCGTACGCCGGTGGCGGGGTCGGTGAAGGACTCGCCGGCGCGGTGGGCCGCCATGTCGAGCGGCCGGCAGCCCGGGGGCGGCGTGGCCTCCGGGTGGCTGTTGATCACCCGGACCGGGCCGTCGCCGGTCCGGACGGAGGTGTCGACGTGGTAGATCAGGACACCGGACGAGCACGCGGACGCGTCGCCGCCGACGGCGCGGCGGGACTCGGCGACGTACGCCGTGGTCTCGCCGGTGCGGACCACCGCGATCTTGGTGCCGCCGGGGCGTTCGACCGCCCGCAGGTGGACCGTGCGGCTGCCGGTGGTGGACAGGCAGGCGACCTGGCGGTCGTCGATCCACCCCAGCTTCCAGCGCTCCCAGCCGAGATGCTGCGGCGCTGGACCCGAGATGAGGCCCATCACGTCCCAGCCGCCGACATGGCGGTGGGCGTCGGTGCCGTCGAAGGCGTAGAGGTCGGGCAGGCCGAAGGTGTGCGAGGTCTCGTGGGCGGCGACCTTGGGGCCCCAGTGGTACATGTCCTGGCCGAAGGTGACCGCCCATTTGATCCGCGTGCCGCCCGCCACGATGCCGGGGGCGGTCGGGTCGTACAGGTAGGTGGGCGAGAAGGTGATGGCGGAGGCCGATCTGGTCGGGACGATGTAGAGCAGGTCGTACCGGGAGAAGTCGACGTCCGGGCCGGCGGCCTCGACGGCCTGGCGCACGTACGCCTCGTGCTGTTCGAAGCCGATGCCGCGCTGGAAGCCGTAGGAGCCGGAATCCTGCGGCAGGTGGAGCCAGCGGTTGAGCGGGGTGATGGCGAGGCGGGTGCGGCCGTAGGATTCCTGCCTCATCCAGTCGGCGGCCGGGGCGAGTTGGTGGTAGTAGTCGCCGAATTCGCCGGTGGCCGGGGCGTCGGGGAAGTCGACGAAGAGCATCAGCACGTGCTTGGTGCCGAGCGGCTGCTGGAACTGCGTGCGGTCGGTGTCGTGGCCCTCGTCGGTCCAGCCGGTTCGGCCGGGCAGGGCGCAGGCGGCGGCGGGAGCGGTGGGGGAGGACGCGCTGGGGGAGGGGGACGCGGCGGCGACCAGCGGGAGGGCCAGCGCCAGGGCACCGGCGAGCAGGCGGGGGTTCAACACGGTTCTCCCATCGGGGGTTTGCTCAGGCCCGGCCGGAGGCCAGGTCCATCAGACGCGCGAGGACCCGCCCATCGGAGGTGGTCACACCGTCGTGCTCCCACTCGTTGGTGACCCAGGTGCGCAGGCCGCCGACCGCGCGGGCGGTGCGCAGGGACAGGTCGGCGTCCACGTACATGTCGTCGTGGTAGACGGCGGCGGCCACCGGGACCGGGTTGGCGGCGAGCCGGGCCGGGTCGTACAGCTCGGGCCAGTCGGTGCGTGCGGCGAGCAGGTCGGCGGCCTCGGCGAACGGGCGCAGGCCGGCGACCTCCCGGAACATCCAGGGGTAGATCATCTCGCCGGTGAGCATGAGCGGGTCGGCGTCCTCGGCGAACGCGGGGTGGGCGGCCAGGGCGCGTTCGGCGGCCCAGCCGGTGGCGGTGGCGCCGCGGCCGTAGATGGACTCCTGGAGGACGGCGAAGAGCGGGTTGTCGGTGAAGGAGGTCAGCTGCATGACCTGGTGGAGGAAGGTGGCGGTGGGGGCGCCGTCGGCGCCGAGGGCTTCGTCGAGCAGCCAGTGCAGACGGGCGGAGCCGTCGCCCATGCCGAGCATGAGGCCGAGGGTGCGCAGGCGGCGTGCGGTGAGCCGGTCGCCGTCCGGGAGGTGGACCGGGTGGCGGTCGAGCAGGTCCGCGAGGTGTCGCAGCAGCGGGCGGTCGCCGGGGTGGCGGAGGTAGTGGGAGGTGAGCCGCTCGCGCACCCGGGGATAGGTGGCGGCGTACACGTCGTCGGCGGTGGCGTCGAGGCCGGGCAGGCCGCCCGTGATGTAGCAGGCGCGCAGGCCCGCCGGCGCGAAGGAGAGGTAGCTGAGGGTGACGAAGCCGCCGTAGCTCTGGCCGAGCGTCTCCCAGGGTCGGTCACCGCACAGTTGGCGTCTGATCAGTTCGGCGTCGGCGACGATCGAGTCGGCCCGGTGCAGCGCCAGGTGATCGGCGAGGCGGTGGGCCGGGCCGAGGTCGGCCGCCGCGCGGGCGGTGACGGGGGTGGAGCGGCCGGTGCCGCGCTGGTCGAGCAGCAGTACCCGGTGGGTCTTCAGGGCGTGGTCGAGCCAGCCGCCGGTGTTCACCGGGCGCGGTGACTTCCCTCCCGGCCCGCCCTGGAGGTAGAGCAGCCACGGCAGTCGGTGCCCGGCGCGAACCGGGTCGGCCAGCTCGCGGGCGAAGACCTCGATGGTTGCGCCGCCCGGGTCGGCGTGGTCGAGCGGGACGGTGAAGGCGTGGTCGGTCACCGCGAGCCCGGGCAGGCGGTGTCTGGTCAGGATCACTGTTGCGACTCCGGGTGGTGACAGGCGACTTCGTGGCCCGGCGCGATCTCCCGCAGGGCGGGTCGCTCGGCGGCGCAGCGGTCGTCGGCCTTCGGGCAGCGGGTGCGGAAGCGGCAGCCGCTGGGCGGGTTCAGTGGGCTGGGCAGGTCGCCGCGGAGCACGATGCGCTCGCGGCCGCGCTCGGCGTCCGGGTCGGGCAGCGGTACGGCGGACAGCAGGGCGCGGGTGTAGGGGTGGGCCGGCGTGGCGAACAGGGTGTCGCGGTCGGCGGTCTCGACGACGGACCCGAGGTACATGACGGCGATCCGGGTGCTGATCTGCCGGACGGCGCCGAGGTCGTGGGCGATGAACAGGTAGGCGAGACCGTACTCGTCCTGGAGGTCCTTGAGCAGGTTGAGGATCTGGGCCTGCACCGAGACGTCGAGGGCGGAGACCGGCTCGTCGCACACCACCAGCTTCGGCCGCAGGGCCAACGCGCGGGCGATGCCGATGCGTTGGGCCTGGCCGCCGGAGAATTCGTGCGGGTGGCGGTCGGCGTGTTCGGCCTTGAGCCCGACCCGTTCCAGCAGCCGCTCCACCGGCTCGTCGGGTTCCAGCCCCTGGTAGGCGAAGGGCGAGGCGAGGATCCGGCGGACGCTCTGGCGGGGGTTGAGCGAGGAGAGCGGGTCCTGGAAGACCATCTGGAGTTCGCGGCGGACCGGGCGCAGCCGGCCTTCGTCGAGGTCGGCGAGGTCCTGCCCGGCGAATCGGATGGTGCCGGAGGTCGGCCGCTCCAGCCGGGTGAGCAGGCGGGCCACGGTGGACTTGCCGCAGCCGGACTCGCCGACCAGGCCGAGGGTTTCGCCCGGGTCGACCCGCAGCGAGACGCCGTCGACGGCGGTGACGTGTCCGGCGAGGCGCCGGGTGAGGCCGTGCCGGACAGGGAAGCGCTTGACGAGGCCGCGGGTTTCGAGCAGGGGGGGTTCGAGCAGGGGGGGTTCGAGCAGGGGGGGTTCGAGCAAGGGGGTGTCGAGCGGGGGAGTTTCCAGCGGGTGGCTCATGAGCTCGCCTCCAGGGTGGGCAGCCGGTGCGGCAGCGGCCCGTCGACGCGCGGCACGCAGGCGAGCAGGCCCCGGGTGTAGGCCTCCTGCGGCCGGTGGAAGACGTCGTGGACGGTGCCGCGTTCGACCGCTCGGCCGTCGTGCATCACGACGACCTGGTCGGCGAGTCCGGCGACCACGCCCATGTCGTGGGTGATCAGCATGATCGCGGTACCGGCCTCCTGCCGCAGTTCGCGCAGCAGGTCGAGGATCTGGGCCTGGACGGTGACGTCGAGCGCGGTGGTCGGCTCGTCGGCGATCAGCAGGTCCGGCTCCAGGCACAGCGCCATCGCGATCATCACCCGCTGGCGCATCCCGCCGGAGAACTCGTGCGGGTAGGAGCGGGCGCGCCGCTCGGGCTCGGGGATGCCGACGCGCTCCAGCATCCGGACGGCGACCCGGTGGGCCGCCTTCCGCCCGGCCCGGTGGTGGGCCCGGTAGGCCTCGGCGATCTGGAAGGCCACCGGGTAGTACGGGTTGAGGCAGGACAGCGGGTCCTGGAAGACCATGGCGATCCGGTTGCCGCGCAGGCGGCGCAGGGACCGTTGGTCCATGCCCGTCAACTCGCGTCCGTCGAAACGGATTTCGGCGCTGACCCGGGCATCGCGGGGCAGCAGCCCGAGCACGGCGAGGCTGGTGACGGACTTGCCGCTGCCGGACTCCCCGACCACGCCGAGCACCTGCCCGGCCGCGAGGTCGAGGTCGAGTCCGTCGACGGCACGGACACCGGAGGCGAAGTCGACTGTCAGGTCTCGTACGGTGAGGAGGGTCATCCGACGGCCCTCACTCTCGGGTCGAGCACGGCGTAGACGAGGTCGACCATCAGGTTGGCGAGCACCACGAAGCCGGCGGCGAACAGCGTCACGCCGAGGATCACCGGCTGGTCGGCGCCCGCGATGGCGTCGGCGGCGAGCTTGCCGACGCCGGGCAGGCCGAACACCGACTCGGTGATGAGCGCGCCGCCGAGCAGGGCGCCGAGGTCCATGCCGAAGATCGTCACGATCGGCATCAGTGCGGGCCGCAGCGCGTGGCGCCGGACCACGGTGACCTCGGCCAGGCCCTTGGCACGCGCCGTGCGGACGTAGTTCTGGCCGAGGCTCTCCAGCATCTCGCTGCGGGTGACCCGGGCGTACACGCCGGCGTAGAGCATGGCCAGGGTGATCCAGGGCATCACCATCGACTGCGCCCAGCCGGCCGGGTCCTCGGTGAGTGGGACGGCCGTCGGGTAGGGCAGCACGTTCAGCTCGACCACCAGCAGGTACTGGAGCACCAGCGCGGTGAAGTAGACCGGCAGCGAGACCCCGCCGAGGGCGGCCGTCATCGCGGCGCGGTCCCAGAGGCTGCCGCGCCGCAGCGCGGACACCACGCCCGCCGCCACGCCGACGGCCAGCCACAGCAGGGCCGCGCCGACGGCGATGGAGACGCTGACGGGCAGCCGGCCGGTCAGCATCCGCCAGACCGGCTGGTTCGTCTGGAAGCTGAAGCCCAGACAGGGGAACGGACACTGGACGGCCTGCGCGCCGTTGCCGTAGCTGCGGCCGGTGACGATGCCGCCGAGGTAGTCCCCGAACTGGGCGAGCGGGGAGCGGTCCAGGCCGAGGGTGGCGCGGATCGCGGCGAGCCGCTCGGGGCTGCAGGCCTTGCCGCAGGCGCCCTGGGCCGGATCGGCGGGCATCAGGTAGAAGATCGCGAAGGTGATGGCGCAGATCACCAGCAGGACGAGTGCGGTGACGGCCAGTCTTCGCAGCAGGTAGAGGATCATCGTGGTGTGCTCCGGGGGTCGAGCATGTCGCGTACGGCGTCGCCCAGCACGTTGAACGCGAGCACGGTGACGAACAGAAGGACGCCGGGGATGAGGAAGTAGGCCGGGTCGGCGGCGTACCAGGGCACGGCGGTGGCGATCATCTGCCCCCAGGAGGGCGTCGGCGGTTGCACGCCCACGCCGAGGAAGGACAGTCCGGCCTCGGTGGCGACGCAGGCCGGGATCGACATCGTCGCCACCACCAGCACCGGTCCGGTCAGGTTGGGCAGCACCTCGCGCAGCAGCAGGGTCCGCCGGGACGCGCCGAGCACCCGGGCCGCCGCCACGAACTCGCCGCGGGCGAGCACCATCGCCTGCCCGCGCACGATCCGCCCCACGTACGGCCAGCCGAAGAACCCGAGCACCACGACCAGCAGCAGCCGGCGGTCGGCACCGGGCGCGGCCGAGATCAGCGCGATCATGAAGATCAGGCTGGGGAAGGACATCAGCAGGTCCATCAGCCGGCCGATGACGGTGTCGGTCCAACCGCCGAGGAAGCCGGCGAGCAGGCCGAGTGCGGTGCCGAGGACCAGGGACACGGTGGTGGCAAGGACGGCGATCAGCAGCGAGACCCGCGCGCCGTACACCACCCGGGCGAGCACGTCCCGGCCGTTGACGGGTTCCACCCCCAGCCAGTGCTCGGCGCTGATCCCGCCCGCGGCCCCGCGTGGCAGTCCGCCGAGCGCCGGGTCCACCGCCTCGCCGTGGAAGGCTGTCGGGGAGCTGCCGGCCAGCCAGGTGATCAGCGGGGCGGCGAGTGCGGTGAGCACCAGCAGGGCAATCGCGGTCAGCGCCAGCGCCGCCGAGCGCTGGGCCGGCAGCTTGCGCAGGACGGTCACTTCCGCAGCCCCAGCGAGACGAGGTCGAGCCGGCCGACGAAGGCGGTGTGCCCGTACGCGCCGGCCACGTTCGGTCCGACCAGGACGGCGGCCCGGTCCCAGAGGAAGGGGACGACGGGGGCGTCCCGCATGATCCGCCCGGCGAGCTCGCCGTACGCGCTCTGCGCGGCGGCCGGGTCGCCCACGGCCGCGATCTCGTCCAGCCGGGCGTCGACGTCGGGGGAGTCGTACCGGGCGCGGTTGTTGTTGCCCTCGGGGGTGATCAGTCGGCCGTCGAACAGGATCGGCAGGTAGGTGGAGGCGCCCGGCCAGTCCGGCGTCCAGCCGTCGATCACCAGGTCGTGCTGCCGGGCGGGGCTGCCGACCGTGCTGTAGAAGGCCGAGGAGCTGATCTCGTTGATCTTCACGGTGATGCCGGCCCGGGCCAGCGAGGCCTGCACCGCCTCGCCCTGAGCCTTGCCGCCGGCGGTGGCCGGGGTGTCGAGGGTGAGCTCCAGGCCGGAGGCGTGACCGGCCGCGGCGAGCAGGGCCTTGGCCTTGTCCGGGTCGCCCTTGCCGTCCTTGCTCGGGTAAGGGTCCCCGGGGGCCGCGCCGGGCAGGGTGGGGGGCAGCAGAGTGGTGGCGAGGTCTCCCGCGATCGGGCCGCCGCGGGTGGTGCGCAGGGCGTCCTTGTCGAGCGCGTACGCGATGGCCTGCCGCACCCGGACGTCGTCCAGCGGCCGGTGCCCGGTGTTGATGCTGAGGAAGCGGATGTTGATGGACTCGCCGGTGACCAGGCGCTTCTTCAGCTGCGGGTCGTTCATCACCCGTCCGACCGACGCCGGACCGATCGGCTCCAGCGCGACGGCGTCGGCGTCCTCGCCCTGACCGGCGATCAGCCGCTGGTCGACCACCGCCGGGTCGAGGTTGAGGTCGATGACGACCTTGTCCGGCAGACCCTTGCGGACGCTGTCGGTGGCCCGGTCCCACGCGGGGTTGCGGACCAGGGTGAGCCGCTTCTTGGGCTCGAAGGTGTCGATCCGGTACGGACCGGAGGAGAACGGGCGGTTGTCGTAGGCCACGCCGGTGTCCTTGTCCTGCGGCACCGGGGCGAACATCGGCAGCGATACGGCGGAACCGAAGTCGGCCACCGGACGGTTGAGCCGGAAGACGATGGTCCGCTCGTCCGGGGTCTCGATCGACGCGAGCCCGGCCGGGTCCTTGTAGGGCCCTTTGTACGTTTCGCCGCCCGCCAGCCAGAGCCGGGCGTACGGCGGGCCCTCGGGCAGTTCGGCGGCGAAGGTCCGCTCGACGCCGTACTTGACGTCCTTGCTGGTGACGGGCCGGCCGTCCTCGAACTTCACGCCCTCCTTGAGGGTGAAGGTCCAGGTCCGCGCGCCGTCGGCGGGGCGCCCGGTGTCGGTGGCCAGGTCCGGGACGATCTGCCCGCCGGCCTGCCCGGGGGCGGGGGCGAACGTGGTGAGCGTCCGGTAGACCAGCCGGCCCACGTCCTGGGTGGAGGTGACGTAGGCGCGGGACGGGTCCAGGTGCTCCAGGTCGATGCTGGAGAGGACGTGCAGGGTCCCGCCCGGCGCCGGGGTGGCGTCCGCGGCCGGACCGCTGCCGTCCGGCCCACCACAGGCGGCCGCCGACAGCAGTCCGAGGGCCGCGGTCAGGGCGCATGCGGCTCTTCGTGTCCTCATTTGTCCCTCCTCTGTGCGATATGACATTTCACATGTGGGACAAGATTGGGCTGCCCGGACCTCTTTCGGGAGCTCTCAGCTGCCCATAACATCCGCTTATGGAGCTTGAGATACGGCATCTACGGATGATCTGCGCCATCGCCGAGACCGGCAGCCTCACCCGGGCCGCCGCCTCGCTCCGGCTTACCCAGCCGGGCCTCAGCGCCCAACTGCGGCGGATCGAGAGCATGTTGGGCGGCCCGTTGTTCGACCGCCGGTCCACCGGCACCGTCCCGACCGCCTTCGGCGAGACCGTGCTCACCCGCGCCCGCGCCGTCCTCCCCACCGTCGACGAGCTGCTGAACGCCTCCACCCTGGCCGCCCGCACCGGCAGCCCGACGCCCCGCTTCCGGCTCGGGTCCGTCAACGCCCCGCTGCTCGGCGGGCTGATAACCGCGCTGCACACCCACCACCCCGAGGCGCGGATCGCCTCCCGCGCCCAGGGCTCGTCCGTTCCCCTGATCGACGACCTCGCGCACGGGCGCCTCGACGCCGCCGTGGTCGGCGACTGCCCCGGCTACGAGCTGCCCGCGCGGCCGGGCGTGGTCCTGCGGCCGGTGGTCACCGAGCCCGTGTTCGTCGCCCTGCCGGCCGGCCACCGCCTCGCCGCCCGGCCGGAGGTCCACCTGGGCGAACTGGAGGACGAGGACTGGGTCTCACCGCGCCCGGACGACGACCGGGTCCGCGAGTACTGGTCCACCACCTTCCACGCGACCGGCCACCGGATGCGCACCGCCCACGAGGCGGAGGGGCGGCTGCTGCTCGAACTGGTCCGCAGCGGGCACGCGGTGAGCCTGTGCCAGGCCACCTTCGAGGAGGTGCCGGGCATCGCCGTACGGCCCATCGCCGGCGACCCGCTCTGGTACCGGCACCTGGTCGCTTGGCACCGGGCGGGGCAGCTGGCCGCCCTGGGCACGGCACTCGTCGAGCACGCGCGCGCGGCCCACCGGGTCGCGGCCGAGCGCAGCTCGGCGTACCAGCGGTGGCTCCGCGTCGCCGGGGACCGATGCACGGCGGCGGCCACAGGCTGACCTCTTCCTTCCGGACCTCACCGCGTGCCCCGAACGGGTCGCCCGCCGTGCCAAGCTCTTCCGGTTCCGCTACCCCAACGCCCCCACGGCCGCACTCGCCACCCGCGAGTTCTTCGACGACCTGGCCTGCTTCGCGCTCGAGCACGACATGCTCGTCGCTTCGGACGCCGCGTACAGCGAGATCTACCACGACTGCCCGCCCCCGCCGTCCTTCCTCCAATCGCCGGGGGCGATGGACCGCGGTATCGAGTTCCACTCCCTGTCCAAGGCGTACAACATGCCCGGCTGGCGGGTCGGCTTCGCGGCCGGCAACACCGCGGCCGTCGACGCCCTGCGCACCGTCAAGACGCATACCGACTCCGGCACCTTCGCCGCGATCCAGCACGCGGCCGTCGCGGCACTGGGCGACACCACCGGCTATCCCGATCTCCTGCGTGTCACCTACCGCGACCGCATGCGGCTGCTCTGCGACGGCCTCCAGGGCGCCGGGCTCGACGTCCTGCGGCCCAACGCGACCTTCTACTGTCCGGTCCGCAACCCGGATGGCATGACCAGCGAGAGCTTCGCGAAACGCCTGCTCGAGGACGCCCGGGAGCTCGGCATCCCCGCAACCGGCTTCGGCCCCGGCGGCGAAGGGTACCTGCGGCTGACCGTCCGTTCCGACACCGCGCAAATCACCGAAGCAGTACGGCGCATCACCGCCGTCACCTGGTGAAGCCCGCGCCAGGTTCGGGTGGGAGCGGAGGTTCCCCCGACGTCTCCAGCGAGAGCCCTGCCACCGGGGCAGGTGGTGGGTGGCTAGCCGCGTACGCACCAGCGCCTCGGCAGCCCCGGCGGGCTCGTAAGGATCGAGAGAAGGAAGCCCGGATCGCGACGGCCGGCCTGGTTCGAACTGACCCCAGGTGGTTCGAACTGACGCCATGTGGCCGATTGCTGACTGTGAGTCATGACATGATCGATGTGTGGTCGGCATCGAGCCGGCTCTCCGAGGAGGTATCGCCATGCCCGAGATCGACGGCTACGCCGACGACGAGACAGAGCTGGTCATCAACACCGTCGACGGTCCGCAGGAGGGAGAGACCCTCGCCGACGATGGGCAGGACGTCGCCGGCCAGGGCCTCGCAGTAGAGGCCAAGACACGCGGAAGCGTGATGGGCGAGGGACAGATGTAGGAGTCGGCCGCCGCTCGCTCGCGCCACCTGGATCATCCCCAGGCCGTGAGCAAGTGGCAGGTGTACAGGGCTTCCGTCGCCACCCGGTGATCTGGAGAGGCAGTGGCGGTGTCGTCACGCTCCCCTGACCTCGATCATGTGTGCCAGAGCATCGCGTGGTTCACCCGAACGGGGGTTTCGCTCCGGGAGGTCGGCGAGTGGGGGCGGGGTAGGGAGGGGACATGGAATCTCTTGCCGACCCGTACGACGATCCGGGTGAGCCGCACCTCTCCTATCCGGCTCGCCGGAATCCGTATGCCGATACCGTCCGGACCGGGCACCGGAGTTGGGCCGACCGCCACGGCTTTGCCCCGGGGGTCGGGGTGGAGCAGGCTGCCTGGTGCCACCCCGACGCCCCACCGGACGAACTGGCCCTGATGGCCGCCTGGTACAGCTGGGCCGCGCAGCCCGTGGATACCCCCGAGGAGCTTCTGGACCGGGCGCGGGCCGATCTCCTGGCCCGAACCACGGAGGGCTGCACCGCCGACTGGTGCCGCCGCTTCGCCGAGCGCACAGACAGGCTGAGCGACCGTCGTCCGGACCCGGCGACCTTCCCCCCGGCGACCTGCTCGCCCACCTGGACGCCCGCCGCCCGTTCGCCGCGTGGGCCGCCGTTCTGGTCGAGCGCGCCACCGGGCGCCGGCCGTCCTTGCCGGCCGTGGCCGCCTTCGCCGACGCCGCCGTGCTGCTGGCCGACCTGCTCGACGGGCAGGCCCCGAACGCCGTCCGGGTGCTCGGTGAACTACTGCGCTGCGAGCGGCGCACCGCTGCCCGGTACGCCGACCGGCTCCGTACCGCCCGGCTGCACCAATTCGAACACAGCGGTGCCGACCAGGGACTGCGGGACTGGCTGGCCGGCCATCGCGAACTGCACCTGCGCCGCGTGGGCCGCCGTCCCGCGCCGGGCGGCCTGAACGGCCTGGGCAGCTCCGCCGCGCGGCTGGCCGGGCAGTACGCGCCGGTGCTGCCCGAACAGCCGTCCGCCACGGCCTCCCCGGGCTATCCCTTCGCCCTGCCGCCCTTCCGACTGCCCTGGCCCGCCCGGCTCAACCCGCATCTGGAACAGGCCCGTCTGGAGGCCAAGGACTGGGCCCGTGAGGTCGGCCTGCTGGCCCCGGTGACCGCGCCGCCCGGCCCGCCGATCTGGACCGAGCCAGGCTTCGACAGCGACGACTGGCCGCTGTTCGCCGCCCTCACCCATCCTGACGCCTGCACCCGGCAGCTCACTCTGGTCGCCCAATGGGATGTGTGCCTGTTGGCCCTCGACGACCATTTCGTCACCGCGTACAAGCTCCCGCGCGACCTGGCGGGGGCACGTGCCTTCACTGCCCGGGTCCCCCTCTTCATGCCCCTGGACGACGAGGCGGTCCCGCCCCCCGGCAACCAGGTCGAGCATGCGCTGGCCGAGCTCTGGGCCCGCACCGCACCGGACATGCCCCCGACCCTGCGACGCCGCTTCCCGGCCCACGTCGTCGACTTCGTCGCAGCCAACCTGGAGGAACTGGACGCCATCGCGCAGCAGCGCGTCCCCGACCCGGTGCACTACCTGGAATTTCGCCGGGCCAGCGCCGGAACGGACCTCTCGATCGGCCTTACCGGGAACCGGCCGTCCTCCACCGATGCGCTGCGCAGGCTGGAGGACGCCTTCGCCGACAGCGTCGGGCTGCGCAACGACATCTACTCCTACCGCAAGGAGATCGACGAGGAACGCGAGGTCAGCAACGCGGTCCTGGCCGTGCGCCGCCTTCTCGGCGGAAGCCTCCAGCAGGCCGTGGACGTCACGTACCGGCTCTTCGAGCAGCGCGTCGCCGAGTTCCAGCGGATCGCCGACCAGGAGCTGGGGAACGAGCACGCCTCCTACGTGGCCGCGCTCCAGGACTGGATGGCCGGTGACAACGAGTGGTACCGGCGCACAGGCCGCTACCGCGCGGGGAGCAGCCGGTCGCTGTTCCCGTTCCGGGTTCCCGCCGCACCGTGCGGCCTGACGCAAGGCCTGGCGGCAGGGCCGGAGCTGCTGGGTCACAGCGGCCGGTAGCCTGGCACGCAGAACGAAACGGCTCACGCCCCCAGGCCGGCCGCCGACACCCCGTCGGGCGGCCGGTCTGTCGTGTTCGGCGGCTTCCCTCGCTCCACCGCGGGCGACGCACTCCCGACCCGGACCTGTCGTCGGGGCGGGGTGAACGGGTCGCAGCCGGTGGCGGCTCCGGGATGCCGTCGTGCCGTAGCCGGAGCGCGACGCGGGTTTGTCCGAGCCCCGCCCGTACCCGAGAGCATCGCGGCGCTGCTACCCAGGGACGGGGAGGGCATGTACCGGCCCATGGTGACGGTCTCGCAGTCCGATCAGGATGACCCCGTCGCTGTGATCAGCTACGGCTGTCCGTGAGTCAGTCATCGCCGAATTCGAACTCGGCTGTGACGGGTGCGTGGTCGCTCCACCGCTCGGCGTGGGAGGCTGCGCGTTCGACGTAGGCCTTGACGCAGGTGTCTGCAAGCTTCTGACTGGCCATCAGATAGTCGATCCGCCAGCGGATAGGCGCCTTTTGTAAAAGGTCCACCCGTTCGAGTGCAGGTTGTTCGAGGGTGCCCGCTGGCCTGGGCGGTAGGGGGCCTCCTATGGGCAGCATGACAGCTTTGGCGCCGGTTCGGGCGGTGGTGGGTTCGCGTGTCTCGGACACGCACGGCAACGAGGGCAAGGTCTCGCACCTGGTCCAGGCGGAGTCGGGGACGAGGCACGCGCTGGCGAAGGAGTGGGAGGTCGTCGGGTCCTTCGAGGACCTGGACGTCTCCGCCCAGATCACGCCGTGGAAGCGCCCCGACCTGGGCCCGTGGCTCACCGAGCGCCAGGGCGAGTGGGACGCGATGGTGTGGGCCAAGGTCGACCGGGCGTTCCGCTCGGCCAAGGACTGTGCGGATGTGGCGCACTGGGCGGAGGAGAACCACAAGGTCCTGGTCTTCACGGACGACGGCATCACCCTGGACTACCGCAAGGGTCAGGAACGGTCGTTCGGGAACGAGCTGGCCAAGACCTTCCTGATGCTGGCGTCGATCTTCGCCGAGATGGAGCTCAAGCGGATCAAGGCCAGGGTCACTGCCGCGCACAAGCACCTGCGGAAGACAGACCGCTGGGCGGGCGGACAGCCGCCCTACGGGTACCGGATCATCGACCGCCTCGGCGGCGGCCGCACCCTGGAGCCGGACCCGGTGACCTCCGAGGCCGTTCGCTACATGGGCAAGCTCCTCCTGGAGGGGCAGAGCCAGTGGATGATCGCCACGGCCCTGGAGGCCGCCGGCTTCGACACGCCGTCGATGCACGCGTACAAGAACCAGGGCGACAGCTACTCGAGCAAGCGCAAGACGCCGCCGTCGAACCACTGGAACCCGACCAGCGTGGGGAAGATCCTGCGCTCGCCGGCGACGATGGGCCTGAAGTTGACCGGCCGCTCGGTGAAGGCGCGCAAGGTCGCCCGGGATGCGAAGGGCCTGCCGATCCGGATGGCCACGCCGCTGTTCACGGAGGAGGAGTGGGCCGCGATCCAGGCGGCGATGGACGAGCGGTCGGTCACCAAGGAGCGCTCCAACGGCGCCTCGCCCTGGCTCGGCGTGCCGTACTGCGACCGGTTCTACCGGCAGGTGAACCTCGCGAAGAACGGCAAGATCTACGAGTACTACCGGTGCGCGAAGACGGCCGGCAAGCCCGCCTGCAAGGGCCAGTCCGTCAAGGGCGAGCGCGTCACCGCAGCGGTCACGGCGCTGGTTGAGCGCCTGGCCGGGCTGGCGATGACGGTACGCAGATTCATCCCCGGCGAGGACCACACCGAGCAGCTCAACCACGTCACCCAGGCCATGAAGGATCTCCGGGAGGAGAAGCGCCGGAACCTGTTCGACTACCCCGGCGGCGACGACGAATACTCCGAAGCCCTCGAAGTCCTCGTCGACGAACGCCGCCGCCTCGCCGCGCTCCCGCAACGCCCGTCCGCCTGGGTCGAGGTCGAAACCGGGCAGACCTTCGCCGACGCCTGGACCCAAGCCGACCAGGAAAGGCGCCGCCAACTGCTTCTCGGCCTCAAGGCCCGCCTCTACATGACACCCACCATCGAAGGCTGGTACCTGCCCGCCGAACTCGAAGCACGAGTACGACAGACGAAGTGTGCTGAAAGCTTGGCGTCGGGCGCGTGGTGCGCGGGACCGTCGGGACCCCCGACGAACTTGCGGGCGATGCCGGCGGCCTCGTCGCCGACGATGAACCGGCGGACCGCGCAGGCTCAGCTCCCAGCGCCGGCACGGGTCGCGGTCTTCGGCGTGCAATGCCGCCAGCTCCTCGGCGTACCGGACCTCGGCGGGCGGTCGCTGGAGCTCCTCCTCGGCGGTGGTCGTGGTCACGGGCGGCCTTTCCCCGGGGGGTCGGTGAGGTCGCGAGGGGTCACAGCGTGGTCAGCTCGGTGAGGTCGGCGATCACCTCGGAGGCGATCACCGGGTCGAGCTCGGCGAAGGTCGGGAAGGTGCGGTTGTGGGTCCAGTAGTCTCCCGGGCGCCTGTCGAGCCACACAGTTTCCACCCGCTGCTCGGGGTACGAGTCGAACATGCCGACGGCGATGCCCTCCTCCGGGGCGATCACCACGTAGAGATCGGGCCCGACCCGGCGGGACAGCCACCGCTCGACGCCGTTGTCCTCGGGCTCGCCGCGCCGCCAGCCGCGCCGTTCCATGCCGACCAGCCGGACGGTGGGCAGCACCGGACCGTTCTCGAAGCGGGTGAGGCGGTGTCCGGCCCGCTCCTCGTCGCTCAGCGCGTGCACCGGGCGGCCGAGCTGTCGGAACGGCTGCAGGATCTCGTAGTCGGCGAACAGCTCCGACCAGTCGGCGAGGCCGTCGCCGAGCAGGAGCGGGTGCGCCAGCCGGACGCAGGCCGTGGCCGGCAGAGCGAACGCCTCGTCCCGGACGTCCGCCAGGGTGCGGTCCTCGGCGATGCGGAACGCCGTTACCCTGCCGTCCGTCTCGGACAGCCACACCAGGCGGCGCACCAGGTGCCACAGCAGCGGATGCCCGACGAGGAGCTGGTTGAACTCCTGTGCTGTCCAGGAGCGTTGGGTGACCATCGCCTCTTCCAGGCGGCGGATCTGATCCGCCGCCGTCGTGCGGACGTCCTTCTTCAGCGCGGCGAAGCGCTTGCGCTCGGCGGGCGCCAGCTCGACGTCGTCCCCCGCCCCCGGAGCGGGCAGGTCCTTGCGGCGGGCGCCAGCCGCGTCCAGCACGTACGGCTTGAGCTGCTCGTCGAAGCCGACCGTGAACGTCCGGGTGCCGTAGTCGATGACGGTGGTCCCATCGGCGTCCAGCCCGAAGTCCGGGACCAGGCGGTCGGACAACTGCTCCCCGGTCAGGCCGAGACCGGCTGCCACTTCGGCGATCTTCTCCTGGGCCCGGGTCTTGAGCGCCTTGAACTTCACCCGCTGAGCGATGCCGTGCAGGTGCAGCAGGGCCACGTCGGTGCCGATGGCGGCCAGCACCTCCAGGCCGTCCACCGCACGATGGTGGGCCCCTTCGCCCGGCCAGGCGCGGAGCACCGGCGTCAGCCGGCGGACCGTCTCGTCGTCACCGAACCGGCCGAGCACGTGCAGCGCCCAGCCGTCCTGGGCGGGCATGCCGGCCAGCCGCCACTGATCGAACACCGCCCAGCAGAATTCCGTCAACGACCGCGGCTCGCACAGCCGGACTACCTGGTCGAGGCCCGGGTAGAACGCCCCGGGCGCGGACAGCGCGAGCATGGTGAGCACGTGCCGTACCGCCTCGGCGGGCAGGGCGCCCTCGCCGCCGCGCAGCAGCAGCTGCGGCAGCATCACCGGCTCCGTCCAGTCGCAGGGCGGGGGCAGCTTCGCCGGGAGCGCGGTCACCAGCGGGTCGGCCGACAGCAGTGCGCCCACGGCCTCCTCCGCCTTCGGCCCGTATTCGCCGGCCGCCTCGCGCACCGCCGCCGCGCCGTGCGCCTCGGCGATCACCCGCAGGGCCTGCTCGGCGCCGTGCCGGGCCGGCCCGGTCTTCCCGAGCGCGACGGGCACCAGTAGCCGCGCCGCGTCCACGCCGTGCCGGGTGAACCAGGAACGCGCTGTGCTCCCGGCCGATTTGAGGCGCACCAGCCAGTCCACCATGGTCTCGGCCACCTGGGCGTCCAGGTACGGAAGCAGCAGGGGCGCGTGCGTGGCCGGGTTCCCCGCCGCTGCGGCCCGGATCGGTTCGACGGCGTCCGTACCGAAGCGGGCGGCGACTCGGCGCAGGGAGTCCCCGGAGTGCCAGATACGCTCACCGGCGCGCCACTGCGCGAGCAGGGGCCGGGCCAACTCCTCGTCGCCGTAAGCGAACAGCGCGAGCTCGGCGTGCTGCCCGCCGCGCAGCCGCGCGTCCTCGGGTTGCCCGATCCTGGCCCGGATCGTGGCCGCGACCCGCTGCCAGTCGTCGTCCGACCAGCTCGTGTACCAGGACTCGGAGGTCGCCGCCCACGCCTCGCGCTCACCCGGCAGCCACCGCATCTGCGGTTCCTGCGGGGCGGTGAGGCCGATCAGCACGCGGGGCTTGCCGGTGACGCGCGGCCGCGTCCACGGCGGGCTGGTGAACAGCTCCGGCAGCGAGTCGGGGCCGACCTCCGGCACCCGCTCGCCGAGGTCGGTGAGGGGCTCGACCAGGGCCGCCTGCTCCGGCGTCAGTTTCGGCAGCAGTTCGAGCGCGGTCGCGCGGTGGACCGCGACGTGGCCGGTGAGGAGCTGCCGGGCGAGCTGCTGCGCGGCCGGGTCGGTGGAGGCCACCGCGGCCTCGGCGAGCAGGCGCAGGGCACGCCGGGGGAAGCGGCGGAGACCGGCCAGGAGGGCAGCGCGGGTGGACTTGATGCCGTCCTGCTGGGCCAGCAACCCCCGAAAACCCTCGTCGGAGGGGAGCTCGGCGAGCGCGTCCAGGATCCGCTTCTTACCGTCCTTGTGGTGGTAGCTGGTGGTCAGGTCGTGCAGCATCACCGGTGCTACGTCGCCGCCGAGGCCCTCAGCCACGGTCGCAATGATCTCGGTGGACCACCCGTCATAGCCCAGGCTCGGCAGCGGGGGGAGCTTCTCCAGCGGTTCCGCCGAGGAGAGCGAGCACAGCAGCATCGACCACTCGACGGCGACCAGCCGGGAGCCCGACGCGACGCACTCCTCGACCCAGGCGGTCTCGGACGGCACCAGGTACGCAGCCACCACCAGGCGGGTCAGATTGTTCCGGCAGCCCGCCAGGGCCTCGACCGCCGCGCGGTGGGTCTCCTCGTCGCAATCCGCCAGCAGCGACCGGACCCGGTCCGCGGCGGGACGGTACCCGCCGTGCCTCTGGTTGGCCCCGCGCCGGACGCGGGGGTGGACGGATCTCTGGTGGATCCAGTCGGTTTCGACAGCCGTCGTGAACAGCTCGACGGTGGCCCTGGCCGCGAACGGCAGGCCGAACTCCGCCACCCAGGCGTCCACGGCCACGCGGACCCCGTTGCTGGGATACGAGAACACGGCGGCGAGCACCGCCGCACCGAGCGGGTCCCGGCTGCCGGACTGGTGGGCGCGGGCGGCCGCGACCAGCTCCGGGTCACTGCGCTCCGCGGCGAGCGTCTGCTCCAGCCAGTCTCCCATCTGCCGCAGCCCATCGTGGTACGAGGTCACCGGGCCCTTCCCCGGCGCGGACGGCTTCCGGGGAATGCCGCCCCGGCGCGGGATCAGGGCCCGACGCCAGGCGTCCGGCATGACGAAGACGTCCTCGTCCTCGGGACCGGCGGCCTCGGCCGTGAGCGCGGACACGCCGGGCTGCGCCACGGGCACCGAATCCGCCGCCGCATCGGGCTCCGTACCTGCCCCCGCAAAGATCTCGCGGTAGCCCTTGCGCTCCTTCTCGGCGACCACCTTGGCGAATTGCGCCTGCGCCTCCTCCACGGTCGGGAACGACTTGACCTGCTCCCGCCCGCCCGTACCGGACCGCCCGTACCGCACAGTCACCGCGACACCGTCGACCGCGGCCTCCCAGAACTTGTCCGAGCCGCCCTCGACGAACTCCCAGCGCCGCACAGCCCCGCCCCTCTCCTCGCACTGATGATCAGGAGACGAACGTTAGCGAGCCCCACCGACAAGTCCCCGGCCGACCGCCCCCGCACTCACCTCCCCGCCGAAGTCACCGTGCGCCGGCGCCTCGTGCCTCAGCGAGTGGCGTACACGTCCTGGACGTGTCGGCTGGCGTCGATCAGTGACTGGAGCCACGTCTCGGCGTCGTCCTCCCGCGCGTCGGGGGTGTGGCTCAGGTAGAGGGCGCGGAACGCGGCCCGTACGCCGGGGCCATGCGAGCGTCGTCGCCGCAGACGTAGACCTGGGCCCCGGCTTCGAGCAGGACCAGCCTCCTCGCCCTCCGCCGCGATGCGGTCCTGGACGAAGCGTGCGCCCGTCACCGGCGGGTCGAAGTAGGGAGGCAGGGGCTCGCAGGGAGCTCCTGAGGCCCTTGATCACTCCCGTGATGAGAGCGCACTTGGCCTTCGGGGGGCACGGCTCTGCGAAGGCCTGTGCGTACGCTTGCCGCCCGATCGTGACTTTTACAAACCGACGCGTTCCCGGAAAAGAGACTGACTTCCACTCAGGGAATGGCGATCACCGCGTAGCCCCATTCGCGAGGACATAGCTGCTGCGGTCATCGCGCCCGGCAGGTCGCGCGACGACCGCAGCAGCCGAAGCCAGTTGCCCGAACTTCGCAAAGACTTAATGGAGTTGGTCGAGGTCGAAGACGGCTGTCACCGGTGCGTGGTCTGACCACCGCTCGGCGTGCGTCTCGGCGCGCTCGACGTAGGCTTCGACGGCCTTGTCGGCCAGCCCGGGGGTGGCGACCTGGAGGTCGATCCTCCAGCCCGAGTCGTTGTCGAAGGCCCGGCCGCGGTAGGACCACCAGGTGTAGGGGCCGGTGCGGTCGGGGTGGAGGCGGCGGACGACGTCGACGTAGCCGGCCTCCTCGTAGACGCGGGTGAGCCAGGCGCGCTCCTCGGGGAGGAAGCCGGCCGACTTCTGGTTGGCCTTCCAGTTCTTGAGGTCCTCCGGGCGGTGGGCGATGTTCCAGTCGCCGCAGACGACGACCTCCCGGCCCTCGGCGGCGGCTCGGGTGCGCAGTTTTCCGAGGTGCACCAGGAACTCCGCCATGAAGCGCTCCTTCTCCTCCTGGCGTTCGGTGCCGACCTCACCGGAGGGGAGATAAAGGCTGGCCACGGTCAGCCCCGGAAGGTCGATTTCGACATACCTGCCCGAATTGTCGAATTCTGCCGACTCGAATCCGACCACCGTGCGCTCCGGCTCCCGCCGCGACAGCACGGCGACGCCCGCGCGGCCCTTGGCGGAGGACGGCGCCCAGACCGCGTGCCAGCCGTCCAGGTCACGCAGCTCCGCGGGCAGCTGCTCGGGCTCCGAGCGCACCTCCTGCAGGCAGATCACGTCCGCCTCGGTGGCCGCCAGCCACTCGACGAAGCCCTTCTTGGCCGCTGCCCGGATTCCGTTCACGTTCACACTCGTCACCACGATCACCCGGGCAGCCTACCGAGCCGGGCGCCCGGCCCGAAGGTCGACGCGGTCGGGCGCCGTCCGGATGTCGGTCTGTCGTGAACGCGGCATGAATCCGTGCGACATCCGCACCAACCGCCGTCATTGGTCTTGACCATCTCCCGACACAGCCCCTAGGGTCACTTACTGCAAAGACCTTTAATAAAGAAGGACGGATAAAGCCCGCTCTCCCACCTGCCGCAACAGCGGACAGCGGGCCGGGTCCGCCCTCCTTTCGGCAGGGCGGACAAAGCAGGGTGGAGGCCACGGTGGGAACGACAGGGCAGCTCACGGCGGTACCGGAACCGAAGTACTGGCACCTGCGCACGGTGCTGCTCCGCGCGATCGACACGGAGTTCTCCACCGGGCAGGTCCTCCCCAACGAGCGCGAGCTCTCCGCCCGCTTCGGGGTGGCCCGGGCCACCCTGCGCCAGGCGCTCGACCAGCTGGAGCTGGAGGGCCGGCTGGTCCGCCGCCGGGGCATCGGCACCCTGATCGCCGCCCCCCGGGTCGGCGTGCCGGTCAACCGCCACGAGGAGGGCTGGCCCGGTACCGCCCGCAGCCAGGCGTGGCGCACCGTCGACTGCACCACCGCCCCGGCCACCGCGCAGCTCGCCAAGGGCCTCGGCATCGCCGAGGGCGCCACCGTGCACACCGTCCGCCGGGTCCGCATGGTCCCGGGCCAGAACGTGGCGACCGAGTCGCTGCACGTGCCGGCCTCCGCACTGCCGCACCTGCCCGGCTTCCGCGCCGAGAGCGACCGCGCCCGTTCGGTGCTGCGCCAGCTGGAGCGCCTGGAGGTCGACGGCGAGTCCCGTTCGGTCGAGCTGGGCGTCGCCGAGGCCGAGCAGGCCGCCCTGCTGGAGCGCCCGCCCGGCTCGCCGGTCCTGGTGATGACCACCCAGTACGCGGCCGCCGGCCGCCTGGTCGCGCTGGCCGTCTCCACCTACCGCGCCGACACCTGCAAGCTCACCTTCGGCGAGACCGGCCTGGTCGAGGTCACCCCCGTCGGTGCCACCGCCGAGGTGCGCACCGCCTCCTGAACCATCTCCCGTACACCCTCAGGCCCAGGCCCGGACGCCCCCACAGGCATCCGGGCCTGAGTCGTTCCACACCTGTGCGGGGCGGACCGGGTCCGCCCGGGGCCCACCCCGGGCGGACCCGCCGTCACCCCCGGGCGGCGCCGCCGGTCGGCGGGTCGACGGCGAAGAGCTGCTCCTCCACCTGGTCGAGCGCCACCCGCAGGGCGCCCATCGCGACGACCTCCGAGCCGAGCGCGGCCAGGGCCACCTCGGGCGCGCGCAGGGTGAACTGGGCGAGGCGTTCGCGCAGCGGTTCCAGCACGCCGTCGAGGCCGGCGGCCCAGCCGCCGACGACCACCAACTGGGGGTCGATCGCCAGCACCAGGGCGGCGACGCTCTGCACCAGACGGGTCAGGAAGCGGTCCGTCGCGATCTTCGCCACCTCGTCACCCTCGCGGGCGAGCTTCAACACCCGGGCGACGGCCGCCTCGTCCAGCGGGTTGAGCGGCTTGCCGGTGGTGGAGAGCAGACGCTCGGGGGTGACCTCCTGGCCGAGCAGGTGCAGCGCGCCGATCTCGCCGGCCGCGCCGCCGAAGCCGCGGTGCAGGCGGCCGTTGATGAGCGAGCCGGCGCCCGGGCTGAGGCCGGCCATGACGAACACGACGTCGTCGGCGCCGACCGCCGCCCCCTGCCAGTGCTCGGCGATGGCGGCCAGGTTGGCGTCGTTCTCGATCATGACCGGGCAGCGGAACGAGCGGCGCAACCGGGCGCCCAGGTCCAGGCCGGTCCAGCCGGGCATGGCGGTGCCGAGCTGGATGGTGCCGTCGCGGTCGACGATGCCGGGGGTGCCGACCCCGACCGCCCACAGGTTGTCCCGGGAGACGCCGGCCTTGCGCAGCACCTCGGCGACCGCCGTGCGGACGGCGCTGAGGCGCTCCTCCGCGTCCAGGGTCTCCTCGATCGGGCGGAAGTGACTGCCCACCACCTGGCCGGTGAGGTCGGCCAGGACGACCCGCAGGTCGTGCACGCCGATCTCGATGCCGAGGATGTGTCCGGCCTCGGCGCGGAAGCGGAACCAGCGGGCCGGTCTGCCGCGCCGGCCGCCGCCCGGCTGACCACCGTTCTGGGGCTGGTCCACCTCGGCGACCAGACCGGTCTCGACCAGCCCCTCGATCACGCCCTCCACCGTGGGCCGGGACAGTCCGGTGTCCCCGACCAGCTGAGTGAGGGTCACCGAGTGGCCGGCCCGCAGCGCCCGAAGCGTGACCGCCGCGTTGATACGCCGCAGCAGCGAGGAGTCTCCTCCGGTGAGCCGATCCGCCAAGACGCTGCCCTTCGCCGTTCGCGCGACAGCCCTGGCGCGCGGTGCCGAGTGCGCGGTGACCACCGAATGTCCCGCGAGAGTCCGCCGCCCGGAACGCGGCACGACAGCGCTGGGCCGCCTGCACCAGACCCGGAGGGCTCGTGCCGGATGCTACCCGGGCCCGGGCCCGGCGGGCGAGCATCTCCGCAGCTCATCCAGGCTTCGGTATCGAAATGGTACGCACCGGGTGGCCGTGCGTGATCCGGGGTTCCATCGCGTCACGGGATGCTCCTGCGACCTCGCCGGCACCGGTGGCCGGTGCCCCCGCCGCTGCGGTCGGGCGCGCGGCCGGCCACCGGAGAACCTCTATGCTGCGGTCATGTTGAACGAGACGCGCGATGGTCGTCCGGGTGCCACGGCGCTGTCCGACCGGGACTTCGTGCGGAGCGAGACCAGCCCCGCGCCGGTGCCCTTCGTTCCGGAGATCAGCCTGCACATGGCGGACGACGCCATCGAGCTCTGGGAGACGACCGAGTCGGCGCGGGGAGAGGTGGGGCTGGCGCCGCCGTTCTGGGCCTTCGCCTGGGCGGGCGGGGTCGGCGTGGCGCGCTACGTGCTCGACCACCCCGAGGCGGTGGCCGGGCGGACGGTGCTCGACCTGGCGGCCGGGTCCGGACTGGTGGCGATCGCGGCGGCGATGCGGGGGGCGCGTTCGGTGCGCGCCGCCGAGATCGACGCCTACGCGGTGGCGGCCATCGGCATCAACGCGGAGGCCAACGGTGTCCGGGTGGTGGCGGCGGTCGAGGACCTGCTGGACGGGGACGGCGCTCCGGCCGAGGTGGTGCTGGCCGGGGACGTCTTCTACGAGCGGGCGATGGCCGCGCGGTTCCTGCCCTTCCTGGAGCGGGCCCGGGCGCGCGGCGCGGTGGTGATCGTCGGCGACCCGGGGCGGGCGTACCTGCCGCGCGGGCGCTTCACGGAGCTGGCCGCGTACCGGGTGCCGGTCGTGGCGGACCTGGAGGACGCCGCGTTCAAGACCACCACCGTCTGGGAGCTCGCCGCACCGGCCGCGTGAGACCGACCGGGACCGGAGCGGGATCGACCGGGACCGGCTGAGACCGACCGGGACCGGCTGAGGCCGGCTGATGCCGCGTGAGACCGGTTGAGGCGGGCCGGGGCCGACGGCGGTCCGTACCGCGAAATTCCCGGCGCTCGGGTCGGGCGCCCTGGTAGACACACCGGCATGACCGCCGACATCGCGCTGCGCACCGCCACCCCCGACGAGATCCCCGCTCTGCTCGCCCTCTGGGCGCGCGCGGCCAAGGGGACCAGCATCACGGACGACGCCGACGGGGTGGCGGCCCTGCTCGGGCGCGACCCGGAGTGCCTGATCGTCGCCACCCCCGCCGACGACCCGGCGACCGTCGTCGGCACGGTGATCGCCGGCTGGGACGGCTGGCGCTGCCACCTCTACCGACTCGCCGTCGACCCGGCGCATCGCCGCCGGGGGATCGGCGCGGCTCTGCTGGCCGCCGCCGAGGCCCGCTTCACCGCTCTCGGCGGTCGCCGCGCCGACGCGATGGTGCTCGACGACAACGCCCAGGGACAGCGCACCTGGCAGACGGCCGGCTACGGGCCGCAGCCGCAGTGGACCCGCTGGGCCAAGCCGCTGGACGCCTGACGCCCGGGGCCCGACGTCCGGGCCCCGACATCCGAGGCCCGACACCGGGTGCCGGTGTCGGGCCTCGTCACGCCGGCACCCCCGTTAGCTCCGATCGGCGGCGTACCGGTTCGCGGGGCGGGCGAGGCCGAGGTGGCCGCGCAGGGTGTCCGCCGTGTAGCCGGTGCGGAAGGCGGACCGCCGCTGGAGTTCGGGGACGAGCCCGCGGGTGACGGCCACGAGGTCGTACGGCAGCTCGCCGGGGCGCAGCCGGAAACCGTCCAGCCCGACCTCCTGCCGCTCCAGCAGCAGATCGGCGAGTTCGGAGGGCGTGCCGGTGAAGATCTCGGCGTCCGAGCGCAGCGGCGAGCCGTTCAGCTCGTCCAGGCGCTCCTTGCGCTCGGCGGCGGCGCGGGGCCGGTCGTCCAGGAACACCAGCAGGTCGGCGAAGACCCTGAGCGGGAAGTCGGCCGGCCGGCCGACCGTCGCCCTCGCCGCCTGGAGGTCGCCCAGGGCCGTGACCGATCCCTCGCGCGAATGCGGGGTGACGAACGCGAGGTCGGCGCCCCGCGCGGCGAGCTCGTAGGGGACACCGGCGTGCGCGAGGACGGCGACCAGTGGCTGGCCCTGCGGCGGGCGCGGCGTGATGGACGGACCGCGGACGCTGAAGTGCTCACCGCTGAAGTCGACGGGGTGCAGCCGGTCGCGGTCGATGAACCGGCCGGTGGCCCTGTCGCGGATCTCCGCGTCGTCCTCCCAGCTGTCCCAGAGCCGCCGCACCACCTCGACCGCGTCGGCGGCCTCGTCGAACAGCGGCCGCAGCCGGCGGGCGATCCCGCCGGGCACGCCGACGTCGGCGGCGGTGATCTGCGGGGTGGTGCGGCGCCCGAAGAGGGCCGCGTCGTCGGCGCGGGAGGAGAGCTGGGGTCGCCAGCCGGCCCGGCCCCGGCTGGCGAAGTCCAGCGTGGCGATGGCGCTGGAGAGGTGGAACGGCTCGGTGTGGGTGACGTTGGTGGTCGGGACGAGCCCGATCCGGGAGGTCAGCGGCGCCACCCGGCTCGCCACCAGGACGGCGTCCAGCCGGCCGCGGACCTGGTCGGTGCGCCGGTCCGGCCCGGTGAGGTCGGCGGACTGGACGGAGAGGGAGTCCTCGAAGGTCACCAGGTCGAGAAGCCCGCGCTCGGCCTCCGCGACCAGCTCGGCCCAGTAGCCGGCGGTGAACAGCCCGCCGGGCCGGGCGCCGTCGGCGCGCCAGGCGGCGGGGTGCCAGCCGGCGCCGTCCAGGGCGACGGCGAGGTGGAGCGGGGGCCGGTGCTGCCGGGTCACGAGGTGGTCTCCTGGGTCTGTCGCCGGGGGGCCCGCAGCCCGAGGTGGTCGCGGAGCGTGCTGCCGGTGTAGTCGGTGCGGTACACGCCCTTCTCCTGGAGGAGCGGCACCACCCGGTCGACCAGCTCGTCCAGCCCGCCGGGCGTGAGGTGCGGGGTGATCACGAAGCCGTCCGAGCCGTCGCTCTGGACGAACTCGTCCATCGCGTCGGCGACTTCTCGCGGGGTGCCGATGAAGGTCTGCCGCCCGGTGACCTCGGCGACCAGCTCCCGGATGCTCAGTCCGCGCTCCTTCGCGCGCTCGCGCCACTTCCGGGCGATCGCGGCCCGGTCGCCGCGGTACATCGCGTGCCCCTTGAGCAGCAGGTTCTCCGGGTCGGGCTCGATGTCCGGCAGTGGGCCGTCCGGATCGTGGTCGGAGAGGTCGCGGCCCCAGATCGCCTCCAGATGGGTGATCGCCGTTCCCGGGCCGACCTGTGCCCGGCGGATCTCGGCGGCGCGCTCGTGCGCCTCCTCGGTGGTGTCGCCGAGGACGTACGTCACCGCGGGCAGGATCTTCAGCTCCTCCGGGGCGCGGCCGTGGGCGGCGAGCCGGCCCTTCACGTCCCGGTAGAAGTCCTGCGCCTCGCCGAGCCGGCTGTATCGGCTGAAGATCACGTCCGCGTCGGAGGCGGCGAACTCCCGGCCCTGCGGGGACTCGCCGGCCTGGATGACCACCGGGTGCCCCTGCGGCGGCCGGGGCGTGTTGAACCGTCCGGCGATGTCGAAGTGCTCTCCCCGGTGGGCGAACTCACCCGCCCCGGCCCGGACGAACCGCCCGCCGGGCTGGTCCGGCGGCAGCTCGTCGGCCGCCCAGCTGTCCCACAACTCCCGCGCTGTACTGAGGAATTCGGTGGCCCTGGAGTACCGGTCCGATTCGGCGAGGAACCCGCCCCGGCGGAAGTTCTCCCCGGTGAACTCGTCCCAGCTGGTCACCACGTTCCAGGCCGCCCGGCCCTCGCTCAGGTGGTCCAGGGTCGCGAGCCGCCGCGCGACCTCGTACGGTTCGTTGAAGGTGGAGTTGACGGTCGCCGCCAGGCCGATCCGCTCGGTCACGGCCGCCAGCGCGCTGAGCACCGTCAGCGCCTCCGGTCGGCCGACCACGTCGAGATCGTGGATCTCGCCCTTGTGCTCGCGCAGTCGCAGCCCCTCGGCGAGGAAGAAGAAGTCGAACTTGCCGCGCTCGGCGGTCTGCGCGAGGTGGCGGAACGAGTCGAAGTCGATCTGGCTCCCCGCCCGGGGGTCGGACCAGACGGTGCCGCTCCCGATCCCGGGAAAGAACACGGCGAGGTGTATCTGCTTACCGGGCACGACGGTTGATCGCCTCCTGTCAGCCCCACGGTCGAGGGTCGACCCATCCTGCGCACGGCCGGCGGTGCGGGGCAACAAGATCCACGATTTGTTCACGGACGGAAACGAACAGCCGTTCCGGTCCGCCGCGGGTGCCCCGGGTGCCGCGGGCGGGGTGGCCGCGATGGGCCGTGACGGGCCCGTGATGGCGATGGGTGGCGAACCGGTGGCTTTCTGTTGCGTGCGGGGCGGGATGCGACTTGAATGGTCCAGACCAAATGGGAGGGAATGACCTATGGCGATTCCACAACGCACCATCGCCCTCGGCACCTTGGGCTTCGGCACGATCGTCGACGAGCAGACCTCGTTCGCGATCCTGGACCACTTCGTGGCGTCGGGCGGCACCGTGCTCGACACCGCGAACAACTACGCGTTCTGGCTCGACGGCGCGACCGGCGACGAGAGCGAGGAGGTGATCGGGCGGTGGCTGGCCAGCCGGGGCGCCCGCGACCGCGTGGTCATCAGCACCAAGGTCGGCGCCCGGCCGACCGTCCCGGGGACCGGCCTGGAGACCGCCGAGGGGCTCTCCGACAAGGCCGTCCGGACAGCGCTGGAGGGCAGCCTCCGGCGACTGGGCACCGACCGGGTCGAGGTGTACTGGACGCACATCGAGGACCGGTCCGTGCCGCTCGCCGAGACGGTGGACACCCTGGCCGACCTGGTGGCGGCCGGGAAGGCCGGTGAGGTCGGGGTCAGCAACCACGCCGTCTGGCGGGTCGAGCGGGCCCGGGCGCTGGCGGGGGACCGGGCGCGGTACACCCACCTGCAGTACCGCTACTCCTACCTCCAGCCCCGTTTCGACATCCCGTTGCCGTCCTCGGCCCACGTCCACGTGACCGGTGAACTGCTGGACTACGTACGCTCCGAGGGGGACCTCCGGCTCTGGGTCTACAGCCCGATCCTCTCCGGCGGCTACACCCGCGAGGACGTGGAGATCCCGGCCGCCTACGACCACCCGGGCACGCCCAGGCGGCTGGCGGCGCTCGGCGCGGTGGCCGAGGAGCTGGGGGTGACGAAGAACCAGGTCGCGCTCAGCTGGCTGCTGGACCACGATCCGCAGATCCTGCCGCTGGTCGGGGTCAGCAGGATCTCTCAACTGGACGAGGCGCTGGGCGCCCTGGAGGTCACGCTCACCGCCGAGCAGCGCCGCCGCCTCGACGAGGCCGCGCTCTGACCTCGGGAAGCACCGGGTGGCCGTGTCGTCCGGCGCGGCCACCCGCACCTCCCGGGGCGCCGCGACCGGGCGCCCCGGCGGGCCACCGGGACGGGGTGACGCCGACTCAACATCCTTGATCGCCACGCAGATCAGGGGGAGCGGCCGTCGCGGCCGGCGGGAGTGCGGGTACCCTGGGGCGGACTTCTTCGAGTGCGGATCGACGAACACCGGGCAACGGGGGGACCATGGCAGGCCAGGCCGCAGGAACGGCAGTGGGGCGGCGGCGCGGCACGGCCGGCCTCGCCACCGGGGTGCTTGCGCTGCTGTTCGCGGTTGCGGGGTGTTCGAGTACCGGGACGGCCGCGGCACCGTCGGTGCGGCCCACGGAGCCGGCCCCGTCCGCTGCTTCGCCCACCGTCCCGGCTTCGCCGACCGTCCCCTCGTCGCCCACCGCCCCGGCGCCGCCCGCACCGCAGCCGACGTCACCGGGCGTCGTGCCGTCCGCCCCGGCCCCCGGGACGCCGTCGGAACCGGCCGGGGCACTCGCCGCGATCTACGGCTGCGAGGGGCGGCCGCTCACCGCGCCCAAGTCCCTCGACCTGGGGTGCGGCAAGGGCTCGGCCCAGCTGGACGGGCTGGTCTGGACGGACTGGGGCGGGCTGAGCCCCACCGCCAAGGGCCGGCTGTGGGAGCAGAACGCGGCCGGCGGCGTCTCCGCGTCGCCCGCCACGGTGACGCTCGGCGGCCTGAGCGGTGGCGACTACACGACGCTGCGCGTCAACGCCCCCAAGGCCGAGCGGGCCAACCTCGAATTCACCCTCGGTCGGTCCGGTCCCGCGCCGAAGGGCTGACGGCAGGAACCGCGGCCCACCGCGCCGAGACGCGGGTCGGGCCGCTCCGGTCCTCACGGCCGCCGCAGGGCGACCCGCAGCTCCTGCCCCCGGTGGTCCGACATCCCCCGCTGGTCCGCGAAGGCGTACCGCTCCACCGCGAGCCGGCGGTCGGTGAACGCCCAGTCCAGCCGCCACAGGTCGCTGCCCAGGACGCCGCCCCAGCTGCCCGGGTAGAGGTCCCCGGAGGCCGACCACGCGTCGTGGAAGCGGGAGCGCAGGCCGCGCAGGTCACCCATCGCCGGGGTGGTGTTGAAGTCCCCCGCGATCAGCAGCGGGTGGGCGTTGTCGGCGGCGTCGGCTTCGAGTGCCGCGTACTGCTCCCGGCGCGCGGCGTCGGCCGTGCGGACCGTGCGGTAGAAGTCGCCGCCCAGCAGTGACTGCCGGGTGTCCACCTGGACGGGGATGTGCACGTTGTAGAGGGACGCCGCCCGGCCGTGGACGTCCACATCGGTGCGGAGCACCTTCTTCGCGGCGAAGGTCACCTCCCACGGAGTACCGGCCGGCAGCGCCGCGCCGACCGGCGGGACGGCCAGCACGGGGAACCGCGAGAGCGTGACCAACTCGCCCAGCACCGCCACCTGGTAGCCGGGGAACTCCCGCCGGATCCGGTCCAGCCGGTCGATCGGCGTCGGGACCTCCGCCACCCAGGCCAGGTACTCCTGGAGCAGGTAGACGTCGGCGTCCTTGCCCCGGAGGTAGCGGTAGAAGGCGTCCGGGTCGTCGGTGGTGTCCCAGTACTCGGTGTTCCAGGAGAACACCGTGAACGCCGGGCCCGGCGCGCGGTCCTGACCGGGGAGCAGTGCCGAGGCGTTGAGGCCCGTGCGGGGCAGCCCGACGAGCAGCAGGACGACCACCACCGGGACCAGCCACCGCCGCAGCCGCCGGGTGACCGCCGCCAGGGCCAGCAGCAGCACCGGCACGGCCAGGAAGAGCAGCGGCGGCGCGAGGTCCGGTATCAGCCAGAACCACCAGCGGCCGCTCAGTAGGAGGTCGAGGAGGAGGAAGACGCCCCAGCCCGCCGTGACGGCGACCAGCAGCCGGGGGCCCAACGAACGCGGGCGGGCGGATTCCATGCCGCGGAGAGTAGCAGGGCAGCGGCGCCGGGGATTTCGCCCGGCCGCGTTCCAATACCGGGACGATACGCGGCCGATATGCCGCCCGCCTGAAATGGCGTCATGACGTTTTCCGTATCGGTCGTCATACCGGCCCACAACTCCGCTCGTACCCTGGGTGCCTGTCTGGACTCGGTGTACGCCCAGACCGTCCCCGTCCACGAGGTGATCGTGGTGGACGACGGCTCCACCGACCGGACCGCCGAGGTCGCCGGGGGCCGTCCGTGCACACTGATCCGGCGCACCCCCAATCGCGGGGTGTCCGCCGCGCGCAATGCCGGAATCGCCGCGGCGACCGGTGACATTCTCTTCTTCCTCGATTCCGACGAGGCGCTGGCGCCCGATTCGGTGGCCAATGCGCTGGAAATCCTGGCGGCCGACCCGGCGTGCGGCTGCGTGCACGGAGTGATCGCGCCGGAACCGCTGTTCGACGACGGCCCGGTCGAGCGTTACCGGGTGCTGCACGCGCACTGGTGGCGGGTGCGCGGCGCGGGTGTCGTGGAGACCGCGTTCTTCGCCCAGGCGGCCGTGCGGCGCGAGGTCTTCGAGCGGCTCGGCGGGTTCGACGAGCGGCTGCGGGACTCGGAGGACCTGGAGTTCAGCGACCGGCTGGCGCCGCACTACCGGATCGTCCTCACCGACCGGGTGGCGGCCCTGCACGACGAGGAGCACCGGCTGTGGCCGCTGCTCGCCGAGACCTTCCGGCGGGCCCTGGTGCTGGTGCCCGCGCTGGCCTCGGCGCGCAGGGGCGGGCGGCGCAACCTGACCGCCAACAGCCCGGCCTCGGTCGCGACCGCAGCCCTCACGCTGGCCACCCTGCCGCTGGCGCCCTGGTACCCGGTGCTGCCGGCCGTCGGGTTGCTCGGCTTCTGCGCCGCCAACGGCCGGTTGCTGGGGTTCGTGGCGCGCCACCGCGGCCCGGCCTTCCTGCCGTTCTTCACCGGCGTCCACTTCCTGGTGATCACCGCCCTGCTGAGCGGCGCCGCGGTCGGCGCGGTGCGGATGCTGCTCCCCGGCGGGGGAGCGGCGACGGGCGCCGCAGACGGGACGGCCGCCGGGCCCGGCACCGGGGCGGCCCGGTGATGCTGGACCGGCTGCGCAAGGTGCTGACCCCGCTGATCGTGCTCGCCGCGCTGGTGGGCCTCGGGCTGATGCTCCGCCACGAGGGCCCGGTCGCCGCCCGGGCGTTCGCCCGGGCGGACGCCCTGCCGCTGCTGGCCGCCTCGCTCGCCGCCAACGTCGCCGGGCTGGTGCTCGCGGTGCACGCCTGGCGGGTGCTGATCCCCGGGGAGCACCCGATCCGGGGGGTGGCCGCGGCGCGGATCTACTTCCTCGGGCAGCTCGGCAAGTACCTGCCGGGGCGGGTCTGGGGTGTGCTCACCCATGTCACCCACGGCCGGGCGGCCGGGGTGCCGGCCGCCCAGATGACGTCCGCGTACCTGCTCAGCCTGGCGCTGACCGTCCTCACCGGGGCGGGCGTCGGCCTGCTGGCGGCTCCGGCCGCGCTGCCGGGGCAGTGGTTCTGGCTCTGGCTGCCGGCCGCGGGCTTCCTCCTCTGCGCCGTCCGGCCGGCCCTGGCCACCCGGCCGGTCGCGGCCGCGGCCCGGCTGCTGCGGCGCCCGGTCGAGGCACCGCCGGACGCCGCCGTCCGCCGGGCGGTCCTGCTGGCGGTCGCCTCCTGGCTGGTCTCCGGCCTGCACCTCTGGTTCCTGGCCCTGGCGTTGGGCGCGTCGGCCGGCGCCTCCCTCGGCCCGGCGGTCGGGGCCTTCGCGCTCGCCACCGTGGTCAGCAGTCTGGCCGTGATCGTGCCGGACGGCTGGGGGGTGCGCGAGCTGACCATCACGGCCGCGCTCGCCACCGTCCTGCCCGGCGGTGCGGCGGCCACCGCGGCGATCGCCAGCCGGGTCGTCTGCGTGGTGGCCGAGCTCGGCAGCTCGGCCGTCGTTCTGGCCTGGGCCCGGCTCAGGTCCACCCCGATGCGAGAGGAAGCCCGTGTACACCCTTGACGACGCCGAACGGTTCGAGGTCCGTGAGGTGCACGACCTGTACCGGCGGTACGTGAACAAGAGCCAGGTCTCGCTGATGACCTCCTTCGGCTTCGGCCGGGAGCTGGTCGCCGAGGCGCGGGGCGCCCATCTGACCCTCACCGACGGCCGCCGGATCCTGGACGTGACCGGCGGCGTCGGCGTGCTCAACCACGGTCACAACCACCCGCGGATCCTGGCCGCCCGCGAGCGGTTCGCCCGCGAGGGGCGGATGGAGGTCCACAAGACGTACTTCTCGCCGTACCTGGCCGCGCTCAGCCACAACCTGGCCGAGGTGCTGCCCGGCGACCTCAGCATGTCCTTCCTGCCCAACTCCGGGGCGGAGGCGGTGGAAGGGGCGGTGAAGCTGGCCTACAAGTACCACGACGGCAGGCGCGGGACGGTGCTGCGCGCGGACTGCGCCTTCCACGGCAAGCTGCTCGGTTCCGGCGGGCTCACCGGCCAGAGCCAGTTCGCCTTCCCCACCATCCCGGGGATCGACACCTTCACCTACAACGACCTCGACTCCGTCCGCCGCGCCGTGGACGCCCACCCCGACGACGTCTACGCGATCCTGATCGAGCCGTTCAGCGCCTCCACCATCCAGGCCTGTTCCGAGGAGTTCCTGCGCGGGCTGCGGGAGTTGTGCACCCGGAAGAAGATCGTGCTGATCTTCGACGAGATCTACACCGGCTGGGGCAAGACCGGCACCCTGTTCCACTTCATGCGCTACCCGGGCCTGATCCCGGACGTCCTGACCACCTCCAAGTCTTTCGGCGGCGGCAAGTCCTCGATCTCGGCGTTCGTCGCCCGCGAGCCGGTCTTCCGCAAGGCGTACGACAACCTCGGCGACGCGCTGCTGCAGTCCACCTCGACGACGTACTACGGCTTCGGCGAGGAGTGCGCCACCGCGCTGGAGGCCGTGAACATCGCGATCGAGGACGACTACCCGGCGCGGGCCCGGGCGATCGGCGCGGTGCTGGCGCCCGGACTGGCCAGGCTGGCCAAGGAGCACCCGGAGACGATCGGCCGGGTGGAGGGTGCCGGCGCGCTCTGGGGCGTGTTCATCGAGGGCGGCCCGAGGATCCTCGACCTGGTCGCCAAGCTGGCGCCGGGCGGGATGGCCCGCGACCCGAGGTTCAAGACCAAGCTGGTCACCTGCGCGGTGATCAACGCCCTCTACCAGGACCACGGCATCTTCGCCTACTACACCCTCAACGGGCGCAACCCGCTGATCATCGGCCCCTCGCTGGTCACCGAACCCGCCGAGGTGGAGCGGACGGTCGAGGCGCTCGGCGAGGTGCTCGGCAAGGGGCTCGGCCACCTGGTGACGCGATTCCTCAAGCAGAAGGTGAGTTCCCAGTGGTGATCACGATCACCGGCGCCGCGGGCATGCTCGGCTCCCGGCTCGCCGAGCGCCTCCTCGCGGACGGCCACCACGTCCGCGGGGTCGACCTGCGGCCCGGCCCCGGCGTGGCGGTGGTCGGCGACATCCGCGACCCGGCGGTGATGGCCGGGGCGCTGGCCGGCGCCGACGTGCTGGTCCACGCGGCGGCCGCCCTGCCCAGCTACCCCGACGAGCAGATCCGTTCGATCATCGTCGGCGGCACCGAGAGCGTGTTCGCCGCCGCGCGCGCCGCCGGCACGCCCCGGGTCGTGCACATCTCCTCGACCGCCGTGTACGGCCTGCCCACGGTGGTCCCGACCCCCGAGACGCACCCCCGCGAGCCGGTCGACACCTACAGCCGGGCCAAGGCCGCCGCCGAGGAGATCGCCGAGCGCCACCGCGCCACCGGGATGTGCGTGCCGATCCTGCGGCCCAAGACCTTCGTCGGCCCGGGCCGGATGGGCCTGTTCTCGATGCTGTTCGAGTGGGCGGAGGAGGGCCGGAACTTCCCCGTGCTCGGCCGTGGCGACGTGCGGATCCAGATGTTCGGCATCGACGACCTGGTCGACGCCGTGGTCACCGTGCTCACCGCGCCCGAGGAGGTCGCCAACGACACCTACAACCTGGCGGCCGCCGAGTTCGGAACCCTGCGCCAGGACTTCCAGGCCGTCCTGGACGCGGCGGGCCACGGCAAGCGGGTCGTCGCGCTGCCCGCCCGGCCCGCCCTGACCGTGCTGAGCACCCTGCAGAAGGCCAGGCTCTCGCCGGTCTACGGGAGGCTGCTGCACAAGCTGATGGAGGACTCCTACGTCAGCATCGACAAGGCCGGTGAGCGGCTCGGCTTCGCCCCCAAGCTGTCCAACCGGGACGCGATCCTGCGCACCTACGACTGGTGGCGCACCGCCCGCCACGACCGTCCGGCGGGCAGCCCGACCGGTCGGACCAGCCGGGACCCGTGGAGCCAGGGCCTGTTGTCCGCCGTGAAGATCTTCTTCTGAGGGAGCGCGCGATGACCTTCCTGAGCGAACAGACGGAGTCCCGCCGGCGCGGCGCCACCTCCCGGCTGCCGGCACCGCTGGAGCTGCTCCGGCCGGGCCAGTGGCCGAAGAACCTCCTGGTGGTGCCGCTCTCCCTGCTCGGCGCCGACCTGGAGTGGGGGATGGCGGCCCGGGTGGCCGTCACCACGGCCGCGTTCGTGCTCGCCTCCTCGCTGGTGTACGTGGTCAACGACATCGCCGACGTCGAACGGGACCGGCGCCACCCGGTCAAGCGCCACCGTCCGCTGGCCTCCGACCGGGTGGGACTGCGGACGGCCGTGGCGCTGATCGTGCTGCTGGCCGGGCTGCTCGTCCCCGTCCTGCTGCTCTCCCGGCCCGCCGCGGTCTGGCCGGTGCTGCTCTACCTGGTGGTGAACGGCGCCTACAGCTGGAAGCTGAAGCACCTGCCGCTGCTGGACGTGTTCATCGTCGCCACCGGGTTCGTGCTGAGGCTGCTCGGCGGCTACGGCGCGGGCGGCCGGCCGGTCGCCGCCTGGCTGGTGTTCACGGTGCTGACGCTGTGCCTGGTCCTGATCGTGGGCAAGCGGCGGCACGAACTCGGCGTGGCCGGCAGCGGCCACCGGCCCGCCCTGGTCGGCTACTCGGCGCATTTCCTGGACCTCGTCCTGGTGCTCTGCTCCGGGCTGACCGTGGTCGGCTACCTGCTCTTCCTGCGCACCGAGTCGGGCTTCGCGGCCGGGGCGCTGCTCACCGCGCCCTGCGCGCTGCTCGCGCTCTTCCGCTACCTGCAGATCGTGGTGGTGCAGAGCGAGGGCGGCAATCCCGTGCGGACCCTGCTCCGGGACCGCGTGATGCTCACCAACTCCTCGCTCTGGGCCGGTCTGCTGCTGGCCTTCCAGCTGCTGTGACCCGACGCCCCGCCGGGCGCCTTCGTCCCCCCGTGCCTCGACGTCCCCTCGTGTCCCGAACTCCGAACTCCGAACGAGGTTCCATGTCCACACCCACACCTCTCGTGTCGGTGGTCGTCCCGATGTACAACGACAGCCGCACCGTCGACCTCTGTCTGCGCTCGGTCCTGGAGCAGAGCTACCCGGCCGTCGAAGTGATCGTCGTGGACGACGCCAGCACCGACGACTCCGCCGAGCTGGCCGCCGCACACGCCGTCACCCTGGTCCGGGCCGAGCGCAACGGCGGCCCGGGCGGCTCGCGCAACCTCGGGGTCCGGCACGCCGCCGGCGAGATCCTCTTCTTCCTGGACGCCGACCTGACCATGCATCCGGACGCCGTCGCCCGGGCCGTGGAGATCTTCACGGAACACCCCGAGTACGGCGCGGTGTTCGGCGTCCCCGACAAGGAGCCGCTGTTCCCCGAGGGCGCCGTCGGGCAGTACCGGATCCTGCAGTACCACTACTGGCGCAAGAGCGCCGAGGGCCTGGTCAGCGGCGGCTTCTACGCGCTCGGGGCGGTGCGCAGGTCGGCCTTCCTGGAGGCCGGCTGGTTCAACGGGGCGCTCCGGCAGACGGAGGAGATCGACCACGCCGAACGCCTCGCCGCGCTCCACCCGATGCTGCTCACCTCGCGGATCCGGGGCCGGCTCTCCGACGAGAGCCGGATGCGGCCGCTGCTGCGGAAGGCCTTCGTGCGCAGCCGGCTGCGGGTTCCGTTCTACCTGGGCCGGGGCCGGGCGATGCAGGGGATGGAGACGCCCGGCCGTGCGGTGGCCTCGGCGCTGGCCGGGCTGGCGGTGGCGAGCCTGCCGCTGATCGTCTGGCAGCCGCTGACGGCGCTGATCACGGTCCTGGCGGTGGCCGGCTTCGTGCTGACCGACCTCGGCCAGTACGGGTTCGTCCGGCGGGAGCGCGGGCTCGGCTTCCTGGCCTTCTTCACCCTGGCGCACCTGCTGGTCAACGCGGTCGTGCTGGCGGGCCTGGTGGCCGGGCTCGCCCAGTTCGCGGTCAGCGGCCGGTTCCGCCGGATGTACACCCTGGACGCCGCCCTGACCCGCGACGGCGACGGCGCCGCCGACGGTGGCCCGGGCGGCGTGGGCGGCGGCGGAGGCGGGGGCGAGACGGTGCCGGGCGCGGCCGCCGAGCCGCCGACCCGGGCCCGTCGGATCGCCCGGCGGCTGCGCACCTGGTACGGGTGGTCCCTGATCGCCCTGGCCGCGCTCTGGCTGTTCTACGCGGTGCTGCGCCGGTCGGTCAGCGGCCGCTGGCACTGGGCCATCCTGCTCGACGCCACCCCGCCGGTGTTCCTGGTGGCGATCCCCCTGCTGCTGCTGGTCGCCAGTGCCGCCGCCTGCGGCCGCCGCCGCCGCTGGGCCGCCGCGCTCGCCCTGCCCCCGCTGTTGCTCGCCCTGGTCACCGGCTCCGGGCTGAACTGGCCCGCGCTCTGGCACGGCGAGCGCACGGTACCGGCCGGCGCGCTGCACGTCGTCTCGTTCAACACCCAGTACTGGGCCGCCTCCACCGACGTGGACCGGCTGTACGACCTGGTGCACCGGCAGAACGCCGACGTCTACCTGTTCCAGGAGCACGTGGTCTGGCAGGCCGGCCGCGGCGAGGACGGTTACCTGCGGCTGGACGACGACGCGCGGCTGGCCGCCGAGTTCCCCGGCTACCACATCGCCCGGCGGGGCGAACTACTCACCGTCTCCCGCTTCCCGATCGTGGCCCAGCCGGCCGTCGGGACGGGCGCCGAGCTGGAGCCGGACGCCCCGTTCGGCCGGGTCTTCGCCCGGGACAAGGTGCTGCGCACCGACCTCCAGGTCGGGTCGAAGGTGTTCAGCGTCTACAACGTGCACGTCACCGTGCCGCTCGCCCCCGACCTCGACCCGTTCTCGGACTTCGACTTCGACTCCTACTTCCGCCGCAAGTTCGACTGGCGCCGGGCGGAGATCCGCGGCCTGGAACAGGATCTGGCCGGCAACCCCCACCAGGTGCTCATCTCGGGCGACTTCAACGCCAGTGCGTCGATGCGCGACCTGGACGGCCTGCGCGACCGGGCGGACGACGCGATCCGGGCCAACAACGACTTCCTGCCGCTCAGTTGGAAGTTCTCCGCGCCGGCCGGCTTCGACTGGGACAGTGCGGTCAACCGCTCCTTCCCGTTCTGGCGACTGGACTGGAGCTTCACCGTCGGCCCGGTGCGGGTGCACCGCTACGACTTCCGGCCGACCGACGGCATCTCCGAACACCGGCTGCAGGACCTGTGGCTCTCCCTCTGAAAGGAACAACGATGGTGCTCAAGGATCTGCGGACGGCCGTCCGGACCGCCTCCGGTGTCGAACTGCTGGAGCGGCTGCCCGTGTTGCGCCGGCCGGTCGACTGGCTGGCGGAGCGGCCGGTCCTGCACGGTCTGACCCTGTGGGCGTTCGGGCTGCGCAAGCCGCTCTTCTGGGACCACGTCGTCACCCCCGAACCCCGGGCCGAACTCGCCGAGGTGCGTGCGCTGTTGGAGCAGAACCGGGAGCGCTACGCGAAGCGGCTGACCGGCTTCCTGGAGCTGACCGAGCTGCTCCGGGGGATCCCGCTGAGCGGCACCGCGGCGGGCTCCACGCCGTACTGGAACAACGGCTGGTTGCCCCCGCTGGACGCGCTCTCGCTCTACGGCTTCCTGGCCGAGGAACGCCCGGCCCGGTACCTGGAGATCGGCTCCGGCAACTCCACCAAGTTCGCCCGCCGGGCGATCGAGGACCTCGGGCTGGGGACCAGGATCACCTCGATCGACCCGGCCCCCCGCGCCACCGTGGACCGGCTCTGCGACGAGGTGATCCGCACCCCGCTGCAACACGCGGACCTCGGGGTCTTCGCCGAACTGGAGCCCGGCGACCTCGTGTTCTTCGACGGGTCGCACCGGCTGCACATGGGCTCGGACGTGGCGGTGTTCTTCTTCGAGGTGCTGCCCAGGCTCAAGCCCGGCGTGATCGTGCACGTCCACGACATCATGCTGCCGGCCGACTACCCGCACTCCTGGCGCTGGCGGCACTACTCGGAGCAGTACCTCCTGGCGGCCCTGCTGACGGCCGCCCCGGAGCGCTTCGACCTGGAGCTGCCCGACGCCTTCGTCCACGCCGACCCGGAGCTGCGGCAGATCGCCGAACCGCTCTGGCGCGCCCTCGGCGTCCGGGACCACTACGAGCCGGGATCGTTCTGGTGGCGCCACGCGGGCTGAACACCCCCCTACCGACGGTGAGTTGGCTGGCGGAGGCGGTGCCACCGCGGTCAGGCCTGCACCGGGCACCGGGACGGGTGGACGGCATCACCCGCCCGGGCCCGCTGCCCGGTCGTCGCGGGCTCCCCGGGGAGCTCCACCGCGGTCAGGCCCAGCAGGATCCCCCGTTCCAGAGCACGCAGTTCGGGCCCGGGCTCGATGCCCAACTCCTCGACCAGGACGGTACGGAGCCGGCGGTACACCGCCAGCGCCTCGGCGGTGCGGCCCGACCGGTGCAGGGCGAACATCAGCTGCGCGTGCAGGTGTTCGCGGAACGGATGCGCGCAGACCAGCTGCTCCAGCTCGCCGACCAGGTCCTGGTGCCGGCCCAGGCCGAGCTCCAGCCGGATCCGCTCCTCGACGGCGCGCAGCCGGTTCTCCTCCAGCCGGCGGGCCCAGGCCTCCACCGGCGGGCAGGCCAGGCCCGCCATCGCCGGCCCGGTCCACCGGGACAGGGCCCGGCGCAGGCCCGCGATGGCCTCCTCCGGTTCGCCCTGGGCGGCCAGCAGACGGGCCCGGGACACCTCCTCGTTGAACACGGAGGCGTCCAACTCGCCTGCTCCGAACCGGAGTCGGTACCCGTTCGGATGGGTCTCGATCACGGTCGGAGCGCCCGCCTCGGCGAAGGCGCGGCGCAGTTGGGAGACGCAGATCCGGATCTGTGTCCGGGCGCTCGCGGGCGGTGCGGGGCCCCAGACGGTGTCCACCAGGCGGTCGAGCGGTACGACCCAGTTCGGGGTCAGGGCGAGGGTCGCCAGGACGATCTTCGACCGCCTGCCCCCGAGCGGCACGGTGGTTCCGTCGACATCGACACGAAGTGGTCCCAGGACATGCACGAGCACAACAATCTCCCCCGTATGAAGCTGTCACCTGTGCCGAAGTCCCGCTGCGGAAGCGGAGTTCGCCCCGCCGCCGGGGCGCCGCTCGCAGCATGGTATAGACCTATAAACGTGTCAAGGGCATCTCAAGTCCGCCCGGGCGGCTGGAGCCGCCGGCTGCCGCGGGGCTCGGGGGGACGTGCCGTACGGGGGTGGCGGTGACGTTCCTGGCCATGGGTTCCCGGGGTGCGGGGTGGGGATTCGCCGTGCGTGGACCCGCGCAGCCCCGCCCGGCCGGGGCACCGGCGGCCGGCTCGACGGGGTGTCACATCGAGGGCTCGCATCGGGGGCGCCAGGTCCGGGGTGTCACAGCGGGGGCGCCACGTCCGGGCTGTCACAACGAGGGGGCCGGCTCGGAGCGGGCACGCCGGGGCGCATCGGGGGCGTCATGTCGCGGGCGGGCGGCCCCGGTCGATTCCGGGGGCGCCCGCCCGCGCGCTCAAGGGGCTAGGACAGCGCCTGGCCGGCGACCGGTTCGTGGGTCCGGGCGAAGGCCCGGGCGTCCCAGGTGCCGCCCAGCTCCGGCGCCAGCGAGGCGGCGGCCAGAGCGGCGAAGTCCGCAGCGGTGCCCGCGCGTTCCGGCAGGGCGCCGAGCAGGGGGGCGCCCGCCGACCGCGGCAGGTCGGCGAGGTTGCAGCGCTCGGCGAGCCCGGGCAGCTGCGGCCAGGAGCCGACGACCACCCCGGTCAGCGGCAGCTCGCGGGCCCGGAGCGCCTCCGCCGTGAGCGAGACGATGTTGAGCGTCCCCAGCCCCGCCGAGGCCACCAGCAGCACCTCCGCCGCCAGGCCGGCCCCGATCACCGCCCGGGCCTGGTCCGCCAGCGTCCGGCCCTCGTCGTCGAAGTGCACCAGCAGCCCGCCGGCGCCCTCGACCAGGACCAGGTCGTGCGTCGCGGCCAGCTCGGTGACCGCGGTCGCCACCTCGGCGGGCGACACCGGGGGCAGCCCGGCCCGCCGCGCCGCCGTGTTCGGCGCCAGCGGCTCCGGGTAGCGGGCCAGTTCGCGCGTGGTGAGCGCGCCCGCCAGCCGCCGGACGTCGTCGACGTCGCCCGGCTCGCCGGCGGCCAGGCCGGTCTGCCCCGGCTTCAGCACCGCGACCCGTGCGCCGCCGCGCAGTGCCGCCGAGGCGACCGCCGCCGTGGCGACGGTCTTGCCGACCTCGGTGTTGGTGCCCGTGACGAAGAGGATCCGCGCGCTCATCCGGCCACCGCCGCCGCCGTCACGGCCGCGGCGATCCGCGCCACGTCGTCGTCCTGCGTCACGTACGGCGGCATCGTGTAGAGGAGGTCCCGGAAGGGCCGCAGCCAGACGCCCTCCCGCGCGGCCGCCTCGGTGGCCGCCGCGACGTCCACCGGGTGGTCGAGCTGCACCACGCCGATGGCGCCCCGCACCCGCACGTCCCGGACCCCGGGCAGCTCGGCGGCGCCCGCCAGGCCGTCCCGCAGGCCGCCCTCGATCCGCTTCACCTCGACCTGCCAGTCCTGGCCGAGCAGCAGGTCGATCGACGCGTTGGCGACCGCCGCGGCCAGCGGGTTGCCCATGAACGTCGGCCCGTGCGCCAGCACCGGCATCTCGCCCCGGCTGATCCCGTCCGCGACCTCGGCGGTGCAGAGCGTGGCCGCCATGGTGAGGTAGCCGCCGGTCATCGCCTTGCCCAGGCACATCACGTCCGGCGAGACGCCCGCGTGGTCGGCCGCGAACAGTGCGCCGCTGCGCCCGAACCCGGTGGCGATCTCGTCGAAGACGAGCAGCACCCCGTGCCGGTCGCAGAGCTCGCGCAGCATCCGCAGGTAGGCGGGGGAGTGGAACTGCATCCCGCCCGCGCCCTGCACCACCGGCTCGACGATGACGGCGGCCAGTTCGTCCGCGTGGCGTTCCATCAGCGCGGCGAAGTCCGCGGCGTAGGCGGCGTCCAGCGGCGCGTCGAAGCCGGCCGGCGGCCGCGGTGCGAAGAGCTGGCCGGGCAGCACGCCGCCCCAGAGGTGGTGCATGCCGCCCTGCGGGTCGCAGACCGACATCGGGTGGAAGGTGTCCCCGTGGTAGCCGCCGCGCCAGGTGAGCAGCCGTCGCTTGGCGGGCCGCCCGACGGACTGCCAGTACTGGAGGCACATCTTCATCGCGACCTCGACCGCGACCGAGCCGGAGTCGGCCAGGAAGACGTGCCGCAGCGGCTCCGGCGTGATCTCCACCAGCCGGGCGGCCAGCCGGACGGCGGGCTCGTGGGTGAGCCCGCCGAACATCACGTGGCTCATCCGGCCCAGCTGGTCCCGCACCGCCTCGTCCAGCACCGGGTGCCCGTAGCCGTGGATCGCCGCCCACCAGGACGACATTCCGTCGACCAGCTCGCGTCTGCCCGCGACGGGCTCGGCGAGCCGCAGCCGCACCCCGGACGCCGATTCGACGACGTAGGGGGTGACGGTGCCGGGCATCGGACCGTACGGGTGCCAGACGTGCGCCCGGTCGAGGGCGAGGAGGGTGTCATGGGGCAGCTGAGCCATGGTGAGTCTTTCGCTGGGAACGGTCAGGCGTTGGGTGCCAGCTCGGTGCCGGCGCCGCGCCTGCGGACCCGGACGAGGTCGCTGCGCAGCCCGTCGTCGGCGTTCGCCCCGACGGCGTCCTCGGCGGCCTCGGTGACCGCTGCGGCCACCGTCTCCTCGACGGCCGGGGCGGCGTGCCCGCCGCACGGCCCGCAGCCGCCGCCCGTCCCGCACGCGCCGCCCTCGGCGGCGGCCGCGATGTCGGCCCGGTGCCGGGGCAGGGTGGCCTCGCCGGCCCCCTCCACCTCGAAGCCCGCGTCCTTGATCATGTCGAGGTCGGCCTGGCCGGCCTGGCCCTCACTGGTCAGGTAGTCGCCCAGGAAGATCGAGTTGGCGATGTGCAGGCCCAGCGGCTGCAGCGAGCGCAGGTGGACCTCGCGCCCGCCCGCGATCCGCACCTCGACGTCGGGGCAGACGAAGCGGACCATCGCCAGGATCCGCAGGCAGCGCTGCGGGGTGAGGTTCCACTCCTTGGCCAGCGGGGTGCCCTCGAACGGGATGAGGAAGTTGACCGGCACCGAGTCCGAGCCCAGCTCGCGCAGCGCGTAGACCACGTCCACCAGGTCCCCGTCGCTCTCGCCCATGCCCGCGATCAGGCCGGAGCAGGCGGACAGGCCGGCGCCGTGCGCCTTCTGCACGGTGTCCACCCGGTCCGCGTAGGTGTGGGTGGTGGTGATGTCGCCGTAGGTGCCCTCGGAGGTGTTGAGGTTGTGGTTGTACGCGTCGGCGCCGGCCGCCTTCAGCCGCTCGGCCTGGTTGGCGGAGAGCAGGCCCAGGCAGGCGCAGATCTCGACGGCCGGGTCGGCGTCCTTGATGGCCGAGATGGTGTCGGCCACCCGGTCGATGTCACGGTCCGTCGGGCCGCGGCCGCTGGCCACCAGGCAGACCCGCTTGGCGCCGCCGGCGACGCCCGCCCTGGCCGCCTCGGCGGCCTGGTCCGGCTTCAGCCAGGTGTACTTGAGGATCTCGGCCTTGGAGCCCAGCCGCTGCGAACAGTACGAGCAGTCCTCCGGGCAGAGCCCGCTCTTCAGGTTCACCAGGTAGTTGAGCTTGACCCGGCGGCCGAACCACTGCCGGCGCACCCGCCCGGCGGCCGCGACCACGTCCAGCAGCTCGTCGTCGGTGGTGGCGAGGACGGCCAGGGCCTCCTCGCGGGTGGGGATTTCCCCGCGCAGGCCCTTGGCGGTGAGGGTATCGAGCAGATCCATGGGGCTGATCCTGCCTGTTGGCCGTCGGGCGACGCCAGAGGAAACCCACCAGAAGATCCCCGGGAGGATGTGCGAGTTGTCACAGTGTCACAGCTCACAGTAGTGGTGCAGGTCACGTCGCCGCCGGCGGTGGTTACCGATCGGTAGCGCGAGTGATCGTCAACGGCCCGCCCCCGTGATCTCCACCACCCGAGCACTGCTTAGAATCTGCGCCATGACCACGCAGGGGGAGCGCACCCCGTCATCGGGTGACCAGGAACAGCAAGCCGTCGGCCGGCCGGCCGGGGCCTACCGGGCGCCGGCCGGGAGAATCGGCGCCCGCCGGGTCGTGGGCTGGGTCGTGGTGGTCGGCGTGGTGGCCGCCGGCGGCTGGATCATCACCCGCCCGACGCCCGGCGACTGGATACCCGGCCTCGGCCCGGCCAGCAAGGACGCCTCCAGCACCCCGCCCGTGGTCGGCAGCCCGCCGCCGCGCGCCGCGACCGACCCCGAGGGCCTCAACGTCGACACCCTCTTCCCCGCGCAGCGGCTGATCGAGGTCGGCGGCTACAAGGGCCGCCGCTCCGGCGTGCGGCAGGGCGAGAACTGCTCCGAGACCCTCCAGGACCGCACCCAGGACCTGCTGCGCGACAGCGGCTGCCAGTCCTACCTCGCCGTCAGCTTCGCCGGCCAGGACAAGCCGGTGCTCAGCAGCGTCACCCTGTTGCGGTTCCCCGACCAGGCCGCGGCGGCGCGGGCCGCCGAGGCCCTGCGGGCCAAGCCGGGCGCGCTCGCCTTCATCCTCCAGGACGCCTCCACCGCCCCCGCCCAGCCCGCCGGCACCGCCAAGCCCGGCTCCGAGCAGCGCGTCGAGGCGGTCGGCCACTACGTGACCGTCACCAGCTCGCGGCCCGTCGAGCCGCACAGCGCCCCGCCCACCGCCTCGGTCGCCCCCTCCCCGGCCGGCGTGCCGACCACCGCGGCGCCCGTCGCCGAACAGGTGCTCGACGAGGCCACCCGGGCGATCTCCTACTCGGCCGGCGCGCCCTTCATCTGGATGTGACGCGGCGGCGGGGGCCCCCCCCGGGGGGCCCCGCGGAGCGCGGCGGCGCGGCGGCGCGACCG